>JACXUF010000020.1 GCA_014764105.1 Sulfuricurvum sp.
GTATGATACAATTATCATGTGTTCAAGATGGTACATTACGACGAACAGCTAATATGCGATATCCCCGCGATATTAAAAAACTCAGAGGGTTTTAGGCGATAGTATTTTTTTTCTATCTCACGAGATTGCTCATCATAAGGGTGATTCATCACCTCTTGTAGCTCGTGTATTAACGTATAATCTCCATTTTCAGCAGCTTTATAGGCAGGGACTAAAAACCATTCTCGCAAGATATATTTTGGATTGATCAGTTTCATCTGTTTTGATAGTTTGGCTCGACTCTCACAGGTGTCAGCATCGATGAGTGATTTCCATTTCTCAAGCCACATTGCCCATTTTTGTCGGAGTGTTTCATCTAGCAAACTCTCGTTATAAAAGCTTTTTATAAGCGGTGTTATATCGTTTGGTATACTTGAGAGCTCACGAAAAAAAATCGTGTAATCGACACGTGAATGAACCATAAGGGTAATCAGCTCATTGATTAGCGCTGGTTCAAAGTTTTTAAGCCCCAATTTGCTTGCAAACATTTTCTCCATCTGTCTATTCATCGATTCAGTAAAACTTTGTCGTAAGAGTTCGAGTTTATTCAGAGTATCTGTATTGGAGTGAATCAAAGGTTGCATGGCTAGATAAAACATGTGAAAATTTTCCTCTGCCGCTTGAGGTTGATTGAGAAAGGAAAAATGGACTCCACCGCCGGTCCATGGCTGGTATTTAGGATCAAACATATCAATAAACCCAAATGGACCGTAGTCTAGTGTAAAGCCACCTAATGCAGTGTTATCGCTATTGAAATTACCTTGGCAGTAGCCAACACGAATCCAGTTGGCTACCAAAGCGGTGAGACGGTCACGGAAGTGGGTTGCTAAGAGGAGTACTTTTTCTTCCAGTGGCAGATTGGGTTCTATCACGTCACGATATTCACGCTCAATTGTATGTAAAACTATCTGCTTTAGCTCAGCAAGTGCGTTTGGGTGCTCAAATTTACGGGCGCGGCGACCGAACAGCTCGATCTGCCCTACACGTAGAAAAGATGAGGCTACCCGTGTAGTGATGGCAACATCTTCTTCAATCATTACTTCAGGGTCTTTAGAATAGGATCGATTATTAAACCACGGACGTCTCACTTTTTCAGTTTTTGAGGTGTAGAGGGTTAATGAACGCGTTGTTGGAATCCCTAGTGCATGCATGTGTTCTTGTGCTAAAAATTCTCGTATGCTAGAACGCAGTACTGCGCGTCCATCTGCCCCACGACAGTATGGGGTTCTTCCTCCCCCTTTGAGCTGCATTTCGTAACGTTTGTTGTTGAAGACACCTTCGAAGATTGATATCGCTCGTCCATCACCGTATCCGTTGCCTGTCTGGAATGGGCATTGTTGGTAGTATTCGGTCCCATATATCGAGAGGGCATACCCTGTTGCCCAACCATGAGTGCAAAGAGGTTTGGGTAGCTTAGCTGTATCTCCGGAGAACATTTTCATAAAATCACCATTGGTAGCTAGTGTTTCATCGAAGCCAAGTTCTTTGAAAAAAGTATGACTGTGGGTAATGTAGTGCGGATTTGGAATGGGCGTAGGATTGACTGGGACATAATGCCCACTAAATACTTGGCGTGGTGAGTGATCAACACCATCGCTTGTTGCATCTGGATCAGGGGTTAGATTTTCTAGAAGAGAATAATCAGCCAAGAGGGCTAGATCATCAAGTGTTGCGACTGGTTTCACGTTTAATCCTTATTAACTGATGTTACGCACTTTACGTTCATAGTCAGTAAAGTGGCAGCGACAAATGTCCATACAACCGCCACTGCGTAGGGTCAGTTATTAAATTTAGGTTTGAAATTAAAGGTATTATAGTGATGAAAAGTCAAAGAATATAGAGAAAAAGAATCTAATTGTTTTGTGAAAGATTTCGGGGTACAATCATTGCAAGAACAGGTTTAGAAGAAGCCAAAGTTTTAGTGTAAGAGTCAAAAAAAGCACTATTTTCTCCCCCTATTTTCTACAACGCTGAACGTCTTGATGATAAGACTCGAGAAGCAATTATGAATGTATTCAATGTTTAGTGATATGATGTTGACAAATCAAATTTAAAAATATATACTATGAAATATATACTAAGAATCACAAGGAGCCAAACTTGACGACTGCAAAGCTATTCCCCAATGGTCAAAGTCAAGCGATTCGTATTCCCAAAGAGTTCCGATTTGAGAATCAAAGTGAAGTGTTTATCGCAAAAGAGGGCGAAGCGCTTATCATTTATCCAAAATCGAGTAAGTTTAGCGTCCTTTTCAATGCACTGGATCAATTCAGTGGTGATTTTCTAACTGAGCGTCATCAGCCAGAGGAACAAAAACGTGAGGATATGTTTTGAACAAAGTGATGCTTGATACCAATATCTGTATCTACCTAATAAAAAATAAACCGACTGAGGTAAAAGAGAAATTCAATCTGTATGAAGTTGGTGAGATTTGTATCTCCTCGATCAGCGTATCAGAGCTTTATTACGGTGTCCGTAAAAGTCAGATGGTAGAGAGAAACCTCCAAGCTCTAGCGTTGTTTTTGGCACCACTAAACATCGTTGATTATGATGAAAAAGCCGCAATAGAGTATGGAAAAATTCGTTCAGCCTTAGAATCGAGTGGAAAGACCATCGGTTCACTAGATATGTTGATCGCCGCACACGCCAAATCGATGGGAGTTACTCTTGTTACCAACAATTCCAAAGAATTTGAACGGGTACATGGATTAAAACTTGAAAATTGGGTAGGAGACTGATGAACCATAGCTTAATAGTATGAAGTATCGTCTTATCAGTTTAAAAATAATGTATAATATCCCATAAAATTACACAGAAGATTACGATGGTGACCTACAAACTAGATGAACTCATGGGTTCAACAGATGTTGCTAGAAACTTCGGTGTTGTCCTTTCTAAACTAACTAATAATGAAGTCGATAAAATCGGTATTCTCAAAAATAAAGCAACAAAATTTTAAACATAAAAGTATCCAATAATGACTCAAACCGAATACCTGATTGCCGTAAAACAACTCCAACAATATTCTTACCATTACTATGTACTCGATGATCCAATTACAACCGATGAGGAGTATGACATCCTCTATCATCAAGTGGTGGCGTATGAGCATGAACATCCGAGCGAGATAATTCCCGATTCACCGACACAGCGGGTAGGAGATGTGCCGCAGGACAAATTTGACAAAGCACAGCATCTTAGCCGTATGTGGAGCTTGGAGGATCTCTTTAACCGCGAAGAGCTGGAGACGTGGGTTAACCGTATCACGAAAGTTTACCGAGATGTCCGTTTTTATTGTGAGCCGAAATTTGATGGTGTGAGTTTGAACCTGATCTATGACAACGGTGTGCTCGTGCAAGCGATCACCCGTGGGGATGGGGTAGAGGGGGAGGATGTTACCCAAAATGCCAAAACGATCCAAAGTATCCCCCTTGCCGTCCCCTATACAGAGCGGATTGAGATTCGGGGCGAGGTTGTTATTTTTAAAGAGGATTTTGAAAAAATCAACGAAGAGCGTTTACGTAACGGTGAATCGCTCTTTGCCAATCCGCGCAATGCGGCTGCTGGGAGCCTCCGTCAGCTCGATACCCGCATCACCGCATCACGTCGGTTGGTATTTATGCCCTACGGTATTGGGGCTAGCACGTTGGAGATCAGAAATCTATCGGAGCGGATGGAGTGGGTTTATACACTGGGGTTCCGAAACCCACACATGACCCACTTGTGTGAGAATGTGGATCAGATCGAGACCTTTTATCACGAGATGCTCGTCAAGCGGGATAACTTCGCGATGCTCCTTGATGGGATGGTAATCAAGGTGGATGCGATTGCCGTGCAGGACGAACTGGGTTACACAGTCAAAAATCCCCGTTGGGCTGCGGCGTACAAATTCCCAGCCATCGAGAAACTTACCACATTGCGCGAGGTGATTTTGCAGGTAGGGCGCAGCGGTGTGGTGACCCCAGTTGCTATCGTCGAACCTGTAGACATCGAGGGGGTGACGGTAGAGCGCTCGACGCTCCACAATTTTGATGAGATCACACGCAAAGACATCCGTATTGGCGATAAAGTGATCATCCTCCGAAGCGGTGACGTAATCCCTAAAATCGTCAAAGTGATTGCATCGGAGCGAGATGGAAGCGAGCAAATTATCCCCCGGCCGACCCATTGTCCCGTCTGTGGGAGCGAACTTCTAGATGAGGGGGCACTCATCAAATGCCAAAACATGGGGTGTGAAGCACGGGTGGTCAACTCGATTATCTATTTCGCCTCGAAACAGTGCCTTAACATCGACGGATTGGGTGATAAAATTGTCGAAGCGCTCCATAGTGCGGGGATGGTACATGAGGTGAGCGATCTCTTTGGCCTCACGATGGATCAGCTTCTATCCCTAGAGGGGTTCAAGGAGAAAAAGAGCCGTAATCTCCTAGATGCTATCGCGGCGACCAAAGGGTGCGATTGCTGGCGTTTTATCAATGCATTGGGGATTGAACACATCGGTGAAGTGGCCTCTAAAACACTCTGTAGGGCTTTTGGGACGGCGTTTGACCGCGCTGGCCGTGAGGAGATTTTGGCATTGGAAGGGTTTGGAGTGGAGATGGTTGAATCAATTCTCGAATTTGTCCGAGTTAATCGGGATAAAATCGAAACACTTCGCACTATCTTAGAACCTACTGAGCCTGTAAAAATCGAAATTCACGATAACCCATTTAAAGGAAAAAGTGTTGTCATCACTGGATCGATGTCGGTACCACGTGATAGCATCAAAGCGATGTTAGAGGGATTGGGGGCGAAAGTTGCTTCTTCTGTGTCAAAAAAGACCGATTATGTCGTGTATGGCGAAGATGCGGGAAGTAAATACGATAAGGCGGTAGAGCTAGGTGTGCCATTATTGACAGAATTGGAATTTAGAGAGAAAATATCCGCCTTATAGAGGTAAGCTTTCGTACCACAGTACTGGTGTAGCCAAAGAGGCGAATCCCTTTGGCATTTAGAGGGAGATGTATGAGATTGGACAGTGTATTGGTTGAGCGTGGATTGGTAGAGAGTCGAAATAAAGCACAACAGCTAATTAAAGAGAAAAATGTAACTGTAGATGGCAAAATCATCGATAAAGTGTCGTTTGATATTGTTGAGGGGATGGTTGTCAATGTTGTTGATACGGAGATTTACGTCAGCCGTGCCGCGATCAAACTCAAAGGGTTCCTCCCTTATACCGAGTGGAATCTGAGCGGACTTCACGCCCTCGATATCGGCTCTTCAACAGGGGGATTTACCCAAATTCTCCTCGAAGAGGGGGTTGTGAGTGTCACGTGTGTCGATGTGGGAAGGGATCAGCTTCACCATTCACTGCGTTCTGATGGGCGTGTGAGGGTATATGAAAATACCGATATCCGCACCTTTGAAGCGGAGAATTCCTTTGATATCGTGACGTGCGACGTGGCGTTTATCTCTCTTGAACATATCCTCGATGCGATCGATCGTCTCTCATCTTGTTATATTATTGTTTTGTTTAAACCGCAGTTCGAAGTGGGACGCGAAGTGAAACGGGATAAAAACGGTGTCGTCAAAGACGATAAAGCGATTGCTAAAGCGATGATCCGTTTTGAGGATATGTGTACCCTCAAAGGGTGGAGGCTTATTGCCAAAGAGATCGCCCATATTGCTGGAAAAGAGGGAAATCAGGAGATATGCTATGGGTACGTCAAAGGTTGATGCGATTGCTATTGGCGGGTTTGACGGGATGCACGTTGGACATCAGAAACTTTTTGACGAGTTAGGTGAAAACGGAACAATCGTCGTCATTGAGACGGGGTATGCCAACCTCACCCCTGGGCGTGAGCGTGAACACTACACTCACTATCCGATCGTCTATTACTCATTAGAGGATATTCGTCACTTAGAGGGGGGAGAGTTTGTTGCGATGTTGCAAGAGCGTTTTCCCCATTTACGAACCATTGTTGTTGGATATGATTTTCATTTCGGGAAAAATCGCCGATACTCTCATGCCTCTTTGTGTGAATTGTTCGATGGAGAAGTTAAAGTGATCGATCAAGTATGTCTTGATGGCGATTCGGTTCACTCCCATAAAATCCGTTCCAAAATTCAAATCGGTGATGTGAGCGGAGCGAACCGTTTTTTGGGGCATAACTATAACATCAAAGGTTCGGTTGTGCGCGGGCAGGGGATCGGAAAAACCGATCTAGTACCGACGATCAATCTCGAATGCAGCGAATATCTCCTCCCCCATGAGGGTGTGTATGCCGCATTGACCCGCATCGATGATGAGGAGCATTTTCATCCATCGGTTGTCTTTGTGGGGCACCGTGTCACGACCGATGGGAGTTATGCGGTAGAGAGCCATATTTTGGGTGAAAATATCCAAAGTTGTGAAAAAGCTACAATCAGCTTTGTCAAATTTTTGCGCAAAAATCAGAAATTCGAGTCGCTTGAGAACTTAAAAAAAGCGATCGGTGATGATATTTTAAACGCTAAGCGGGAACTGATTCATCTTGGTTTATAGGAATTTAATCTCAAAATCACTATAATTTCACCAATTTTCTATGCAAAGGACGCTACCTATGGGTGAGTTGTTTACCTTCTTCGGTCTTATTGACCATGAACATAGCTTTATTTTCATGACACATATGTTGCTGACTGCGGCAATTGTGCTTGTAATCGCGAAAATGGCAACCTCGAATCTCCGTCTTGTTCCGACAGGGGCACAAAACGTTATGGAAGCGTATCTTAATGGCGTGCTCGCCATGGGTGCAGATGTTATGGGTAAAGCGGAAGCTCGCCGTTATCTACCACTTGTTGCAACTATTGGTCTTTTTGTCGGTATTGCGAACATCATCGGGGTAATCCCTGGTTTTGAAGCGCCGAGTGCGTTTTTGGATTTCACATTAGCGCTTGCGTTGGTTGTTTTCGTATATTATAACTTTGAAGGTATCCGCCGTAACGGTATCATCAGTTATTTCAAACACTTTATGGGTCCTGTATGGTGGTTGGCGTGGTTGATGTTCCCGATCGAAATTGTATCTCACATCTCCCGTATCATCTCTTTGAGTTTCCGATTGTTCGGTAATGTCAAAGGGGATGATATGTTTTTGGCGGTTCTTTTGATGTTGGCTCCATGGTTGTTGCCGATGATCCCATTCGCGTTGTTGACGTTTATGGCATTCTTGCAAGCGTTTATTTTTATGATGCTCACCTACGTTTACCTCGGTGGTGCAGTTCTTCTTCATGACGACCACTAAGATCCTCTTATGAAGCGAAGTACGTTTGACGCACTGTTAAGCTTCCTTGGGGGTGTCTCTTGGGCATTCGTTATTATCGGTGCTTGGGTTACCTTTCAATCTTTCGTTTTTCTCGGTTTTGTTCCGGCTCTTATGTTTACGTTTATCTTCATTTTCTTGGCGGTATTTTTACTGTTGGTGTTGGAGACGATGTCGATGGCGCGTGATCGCAATGATTTAATCGCCAAACAAAATGAGATGCTCGAAGAGATCCGAGAATCGCTCAAAAACCTCTCTGAAAACACTCTTCAAAATTAAGTCGTTTTCGGTTTTCTTCGCAACATAATCTTCTATTTTTTTTCTGATATAATATTCGAAAATGATTTGGAATCGATAAACACTAAACTTGAAATTATTGTACTGTTATTTTTTGGATTTAGTAACGAAGATATGCTGAAAATGAAGCAGGCCATAGAATCCTCTCCTTTTGCAAGGTACCTGACTACGTTTGTCAGTGAAGGATTCTAAGTTGGTAAGATTATAACATTTTGGGCATAGGGAAGTCAATGGATTTAAGAACTGAGATTATGCGTGAATTACGACAGAAACTAAAAATAAATACTGCGAATCCAGACTATAAAAAGATTGAAGAGGCTATCGGTGTTTTGAACGTAGCGTATTTAAAAGTTGCCGCAAATGAGATATATGGAATGCTCAATCACTGTGTGAAAATACGTTCGAAATATGCTCTATTATTAAGTGTATACAACAAAAATATTCGAGAACATCAAGTGATGTTTTTGTTGTTTAGTATTTTTGAAAATGCGATGCGTTCTAAAGCTGCGATAACGCTATCGACTAGTTACAGCTCACGACATTCGGACGATTGGTGGAAAGATATTTCGTCAATGAATAAAGATATGATAAAACCAATCGGTGAAGCATTGATTAAACTGCATAAAAATATCCCAAATATCAATACGTATGATATTTTTGATACATTTACACTGGGTCATTTACAAAGTATTTATACGAACCATTGGTCATTATTCCAACATTTTTTTACACGTAAAATCTATAAAGGGCACTCCCTTCCAACGATCGATAGAGAAAATTTTAAAACCAAATTTGAAAATATTAGAGATGCGCGAAATGATATTTCGCATCATAAGCCGATTAACTATTCACGTAGAGGAAGAAGTGATTTAATCAAAGATTGTGAAGTGTTGCTCTCCAATCTTGATTTTAACTTAGAGGCGGCTGTAAATGGGATCGATCCGAATCATCAGATTATTCGTTTGCAGTATGTATGAATAAATACAGAGATCAAGAGATAGGAAAATCGGTACAGGAGGGCGGCGTATCCTCCACATTGAGTCTAGCAATGCCTTTCTAGTGTCATACCGATCTGATATAAGAGTTATACCAAAGATTGAGAGAAGCAAGTATGAAATTAAAACACTACCTTATTACCGATCCGATATTTTATGGTACTACGCCCGATACCATCGAAGGATCGCTCGATGTGATCTATTCACATAGCCTTCCTGATTTTGCCCTTTTTCGAGACAAACAGAGTACCAATTACCGTGATCTTGCCGAAACATTTGTAGCGGTATCTAGAAGCTATAAAATTCCACATGTCATGTTACACAGAGATTACACTTTGGCAGATGAGCTCGGAGCCGATGGTGTTCACCTCACATCATCACAATTTGATGCTATAGTAGAGGCAAAAAATCTTGGGTTATATGTCCTCATCAGTACCCATACCCATGAGGAGGCGCTGAAAGCACAAAAACTCGGAGCCGATGCGATCACATACAGCCCAATTTTTGCCTCACCGAACAAGGGAGAACCCAAGGGTTTAGAGGATTTAAAAGAAATAGTGGCTAAAATAGAGATACCTATTTTTGCGCTCGGCGGGATTACGACCGAGGAGCAGATAAATGCCGTATCCACAACTGGTGCATACGGATTTGCATCGATACGATATTTTGTCCCATAAGGATTTTTTGTATGTTTGAAACCATTATCGGCTTGGAAGTTCACGTCCAGCTCAATACAGAGTCTAAACTTTTTTGCTCATGCCCTACTAGTTTTAATCACGAACAAAACACCAATACTTGTCCGACCTGTTTGGCTCTTCCAGGTGCACTGCCGGTATTGAACCGCGAAGCATTGCGCAAAGCGGGGATGTTTGGTACGGCGATCGGTGCGACAATCAACCGCACCAGCTTTTTCGACCGTAAAAGCTATTTTTATCCCGACAGTCCGAGTGCGTATCAAATCACCCAACTCTACACTCCCATTGTCGAACACGGGAGCCTTGTCATCAATTTAGAAGACGGCTCTCATAAAACGATCCGTATCAATCGCGCCCACATTGAAGCCGATGCGGGAAAAAACATCCATGACGGTGCCATTTCAAAAGTGGATTTAAACCGTGCAGGGACACCTCTACTTGAGATCGTATCTGAACCTGATATGAGAAGTGCTGAAGAGGCGATTTTGTACCTCAAAAAGCTCCACTCTATTGTTCGCTACATTGACATTAGCGATGCCAATATGCAAGAGGGGTCATTTCGTGTTGATGTCAACGTCTCTATTCGCCCCAAAGGGGATGAGAAACTCTACACCCGTGTTGAGATTAAAAACATCAACAGTTTCCGCTTTATCCAACGGGCGATCGAAATCGAAGTGGCGCGTCAGAAAGAGGCGTGGGAAGATGGTGTGTACGAAGAGGAGATTGTCCAAGAGACACGGTTGTTTGATCAAGTGAAACAAGAGACCCGCTCTATGCGCGGTAAAGAGGAAGCAGCCGATTATCGCTATTTCCCTGAACCAGATCTGCTCAAAGTAGTTGTGGATGATGCGATGTATGAGCAAATCCGGACGATTCCAGAACTCCCTGATGCAAAAAAAGAGCGTTTTGTGAATGAATTTGGAATCAGCGAATACAATGCGTCGGTGATTACGGCAGATTTAGAGACGGCACATTATTTTGAAGCGATGCTCTCTTTGGGGATTGGTGCTAAAAATGCCGCTACATGGCTTACGGTAGAACTTCCAGCACGTTTAAGTGGCGGTATGACTCCATCATCCTCACCGATCAGTGCGGTGATGCTGGGAACATTGGTTAAACGGATCGAAGAGGGCGTTATTAGCGGTAAGGCGGCCAAAGAGGTTCTCGATTATCTCATGGAAAACGGCGGAGATATCGACGATGTTATTGAAAAACTAGGGCTCAAACAGGTGAGCGATATGGGTGCTCTTGAAGCGCTGATCGATGAGATTTTGGGTGCCAATGTCGACAAAGTGGCTGAATACAAATCGGGGAAAGAGAAACTGTTTGGATTCTTTGTTGGTCAGGCTATGAAAGCCTCCAAAGGTTCGGCAAATCCTAACACTCTTAACGCAATTCTCCAGGCTAAATTGTCGCAGTAAAGCAAACCGATGTTGGGGAAATGGATCGTTGAAACATCGTATTTTCTCCAAAACTATCACCCATATCGAAGCGTTAAAAACATCATTTACAACCTTTTAGAAAACAACCATTACCACTACAAAAAAATCTTCGATATGGTTATGATCGGGTTGATTTTTTTGAGTATCTTTATTTTGATCCGCCAAGTCAAACATGAACTCTCTCCTGAATGGCTTTTTTTCAACAATTATGTTATCTCATTGATTTTTTTGGTCGAATATTTGTTCCGTTTATGGGTTTGCAGTGATACTTCCAAGCTCATTATAGAGCAATATGAACATGATCTATTTCTCCATAGACCATTCTCTCTTTCTAGAGCGTTGAAACTTGCTTTTCTCAAAAAATTTGAGTTTATCCGATCTCCATCTGCTATCATCGATCTATTGGCGATTTTACCGTTTTTCCATGAGCTTCGGATGTTGCGGATATTTATCCTCTTTCGCGTATTAAAACTTTTTCGGTATGCCAAAAGTTTGCGCCGTCTGGTATCGATCCTCTCATCCAAAAAGTTCGAGTTTGTCACCCTCATCATTTTTACTCTGACCGTTATTTTTATCGCATCGGTTTTGATCTACGTTATGGAGGCGAACAACCCGAAATCCCCAGTAAATACGTTGTTTGATGCAGTGTATTGGTCTGTTGTGACGATTTTCACGGTAGGGTATGGGGATATTATCCCTGTCACCTCTGAGGGGCGTATTGTCGCAATAGTGATCATCATGCTAGGGATCGCCGTTATCTCATTTGCTACATCGATTGTTGTGTCGGCATTCACCGAAAAACTCGATGAGATCAAAAAAGAGAAATGGGTTGACGACGTGACCCGTTTGAAGCGTTTTTATCTGATTTGCGGATTTTCACCGTTGAGTTTAGAGGTGATCCGTCGCCTCTCCAAAGGCTCGATCCCGATCGTCATTCTCGAAAACGATCCGATCTTGTATGAGCAGGCTAAAATGCACGGATTTATGGCGCTCGAATATAACCCCTCGTCGATGGAGACCTATACCTATTTAAAAATCAATTTTACTCACCAAATCGAAGCAATTTTGCTCCTTCAAGATAGTGATGTTGAGAACGTTTTTACCGCATTGACAATTCGGGAGATGACTAAACATGTTCCGCTTTATTCGATTTTACACCATCTAGAACACCGTCGAAAACTCCAAATGGCGGGGATCGATGTGATCATCAATCCACACGAATTAGTTGGGTTGATGGGAAAAATTCTCTCGTCGCAACCGGTTGCTTTTGAAGCCATTTATGCGCTTCGCTCTGAACAGACATCGATTGTTATCGATGAAATCGTTTTAACCCAAGGGTCAGAATCAATTTTTTATCCTCTTTTAAAAGAGAAACTTTTTGCTCGACGATTGAGTGTGCTTGGGCTGTATCATCATAAAAACAGAGAGTTTCGTTTTAATCCTAAAGATAATGAAATGTTTAGAAATGGGGATGTTGCAATTATTTTGGGAGATCGGATTTTGATTAACGAATTTAAATCAATCCTTCTACGAAGGGGTATTGGATGAGACGCACCCATGCGCTGATTTTTGGTTACAATGAATATTCCAAACAGATTCTTGCCCAAATCGGGGGAAATTATCGAGAGATTACCCTCTTTGTCTCAAATCCAGAGGAGATGAGTGTGGCGATCAAGGAGGGGTGGTCGGCGGAGCTTTTTGATTTGAGTGATGATTGGAGCGTGATCGAAGAGCGTTTTGATATTCGGTTGCTCACGACGTTTTGTGCGTTGGCAAACGATGCTGAGAATGTTTTTTTGACTATTTCGCTCCGATCGACATTTGAATCGATGTTGATTATCGCGCTTTCCCAAAGCCACGAGAGTACCCTTAAGATGAAAAGTGCGGGTGCTGATAAAGTGATGCCGGTTTTGCAGATTGCCGCCAACATGATCGGCGATATGATTACCAAGCCCAATGTCACCCATGTCATTCACGATTTGCTGTACGAGGATGAGGGGCTGGGTGTGATGGAGGTCAAAATTGATCAACATTCGCCGTTGATTGGAAAGTATCTCCATGATATTGATTTTGGTGGTGATTTTGATCTAATATTGCTGGCGATGGTAGATAATGAAAGGGAAAACAGTTTTAGTTTTGCGGTTCAAGGGTACAATCACCATATCGATAAAGATGATGTTCTCGTTTTGATGGGAGATAAGAAAAAGTTAGCGTTATTTAAACAGTTTGAAAGAGGTTAGGATGAGAGTAGGGGTAATCGGAGCAGGTAAATGGGGCGAAGCTTTAGCATATGCGATGAGTGAAAAAAATGAGGTGATTATAACCTCTCGTACCCAACGCGATTGGTCGAATTTTACGTCTCTTTCAGAAGTATTGGAGTGCGAATACCTCATTATCACGGTGCCTGCTCAACAAGTGTCACAATGGCTGAGAGAAAATTTCGTCTTTAAAGGGCAAAAAGTCTTGGTGGCGGCGAAAGGGATCGAAGCTTCATCGGGACGTTTTTTGAATGAAATTTACGCACAGTATGTTCCAGAAGATAATCTTGCCTTTTTATCAGGTCCGTCGTTCGCTGCAGAGGTGATCCGATCTCTCCCTACCGCTTTGGTAATCAATTCGGTCTCGGAGACCACCGCCAATGCAATCGCGTCGCTCTTTCCTAGATTTATCCGTACGTATATCAGCAATGATGTGATCGGTGCCGAGATCACTGGGGCGTACAAAAACGTTATTGCCATAGCGGCTGGGATTTGCGAGGGACTTGGTTTGGGGCATAACGCGGCGGCTAGTTTAATCGCACGAGGGTTGGTCGAAATGCAGCGTTTCGGTAAAGCTTACGGGGCGAAAGATGAGAGCTTTCTTGGGCTTAGTGGTGCGGGGGACCTGTTTTTGACCGCCAGTTCACCAATGTCACGTAACTACCGTGTCGGACTTGGTTTGGCGGAAGGGAAAACCAAAGAAGCAATCTGCGAAGAGATCACAGAGGTGAGTGAGGGGATTGGGACGGCGTACGCCCTTTATGAGATCGCCATGGCGCGTCAAATTTATCTTCCGATTGCCGCAGAGGTGCATGCGATTTTGGAGGGCAAATCACCGCAGCAGAGTTTGCGCGATTTGATCGAGCGTTGATGGGAATTCATAGCAAAGGGCTGGTCATCGCATTGATCACTTCGATGCTCATGTATGCCGTGAGTATTCCCTTTTTGGCACCAAATCAAGCCCTTTTGGCTGGTGCGATTACCTTATTGGTTGTATTGTGGAGTAATGAAGCGCTCCCCATGGCGGTTGTCTCGCTTCTTCCAATAATCGTGTTTCCCGCATTAGATATTTTGGATACAAAAGCGACCGCGTCAGGGTATTCGAACCCGATTGTTTATCTTTTTTTGGGGGGGTTTATGATGGCGATCGCGGTGGAAAAAACCAATCTGCACCGCTGGATAGCGTACCATCTTTTGGGTTTTTTCCCACATTCAGTGCGTGGTGTTATTTTTGCCCTTGCGTTTACGTCGGCGTTACTTAGTTCGATCCTCTCGAATACCACTACGACGTTGCTGTTGATGTCGATTGGGTTGTTTTTGAGTGAGGAACCCCGTCTTCAGATGCGCTATCTCCTCTCTATCGCGTACGGAGCGAGCATTGGCGGGATTATTACCCCGATCGGTACGGCTCCTAATCTCATCTTTTTGGGATTTTTAGGGGAAAAAGGTTTGGAGAATATCCCGTTTGTCGAATGGGTGGTAATGGTTGCCCCTTTGGCGGTAGTGATGTTGATAGTGATGGCGATGGTACTAGGTATTGGTGTCGGGAGAGTTGAGATAACCCGAGAAACGGAGCATCCAGCACTCGATGGTTCACAAAAAAAGGTCCTTTTTGCGTTGATCACGCTGATGGGAGTGTTGTTTGTCAATGCTCCCATCAAACCCTATTGGGATGGGCTTGGGCTCTCGGAAGAGGGGATTATGCTCTCATTTGGATTATTGATGTTTGTCCCGCAGTTTGGATTACTAGATTGGATGGAAGATAAGGGTAAAATTCCTTTTCGGATCATGTTTTTGTTCGGGGCAGGGTTCGCGATAGCCAAAGCATTTAGTGAAACGGGGCTTGCCGATACGTTGGCTCACTCTTT
>JACXUF010000146.1 GCA_014764105.1 Sulfuricurvum sp.
GATTGTAGTCTGCAACTCGACTACATGAAGTCGGAATCGCTAGTAATCGTAGATCAGCAATGCTACGGTGAATACGTTCCCGGGTCTTGTACTCACCGCCCGTCACACCATGGGAGTTGAATTCACCCTAAGCCGGGAAGCTAACCAGCAATGGAGGCTACCGTCCACGGTGGATTCAGCGACTGGGGTGAAGTCGTAACAAGGTAACCGTAGGAGAACCTGCGGTTGGATCACCTCCTTTCTAGAGAAAAGGCAAACATTCAGTTGTTTGTCTGCTATACTCTATGTTAAAAGCAGAGACTATATGTAAAAATAGATATAAGTTTAGAGTGTAGAAAAAATATAAAAAATAAGATAAAACACAATTTGCAAAGATTGAACAAACCGTTACCTTATTCGTTACTTTTTGCTTAGTTATGAGAGATCTAAATAAGTTCTTTAAAATATAGTACCCAAGTCAGGTATAAAAGGGGCTTATAGCTCAGGTGGTTAGAGCGCACCCCTGATAAGGGTGAGGTCAGAGGTTCAACTCCTCTTAAGCCCACCATAGGGGAATTAGCTCAGTTGGGAGAGCGCCTGTTTTGCACGCAGGAGGTCAGCGGTTCGACCCCGCTATTCTCCACCAAAAGACTCTTTAAAGTTTTTTATAATAAAGCTAATACAAGCTCTTAGATGAAAAGAGTTTGTATTAGCTTTAAAGAAGCTAGAGTGTTCATTAAAAACATAATGTCAAAAGCGAAAACTACAAGAAACAAAACCAAGAATATTAATTCTTAGTGAATGTTGTAAAAGTACATATACTAAGATAGTAGAAGGCGTAAAAATTAGAAGCTATTAAGAGCTAACGGGGGATGCCTAGGGTGACAGAGGCGATGAAGGACGTACTAGACTGCGATAAGCTACGGGGAGTTGTCAAGAAACATTGATCCGTAGATTTCCGAATGGGGCAACCCAATATACAGAGATGTATATTACCACAATGTGGAGCGAACGCAGGGAAGTGAAACATCTCAGTACCTGTAGGAGTAGAAATCAAATCAGAGATTCCCAAAGTAGTGGCGAGCGAAATGGGAAGAGGGCAAACCGATGGTTTACCATCGGGGTTGTAGGGCTTTCAATATAGTATCTCAATAGTTAATAGAACTACTTGGAAAGGTAGAGCAAAGAGGGTGATACTCCCGTATATAAAAACTAAAGAGAACTTAGAGAGTACCTGAGTAGGTCGGGGCACGTGAAACCTTGACTGAAGCTGGGAGGACCATCTCCCAACCCTAAATACTACTGTTACACCGATAGCGAACAAGTACCGTGAGGGAAAGGTGAAAAGAACCCAAGTGATGGGAGTGAAATAGAACCTGAAACCGTTAGCTTACAATCATTCGGAGCACTATAGTTTACTAGTGTGACGGACTGCCTTTTGCATAATGAGCCTGCGAGTTGTGGTTACTGGCGAGGTTAAGCGTAAGCGGAGCCGTAGCGAAAGCGAGTCTGAATAGGGCGAATTAGTCAGTGGCTGCAGACCCGAAGCGAAGTGATCTATCCATGAGCAAGTTGAAGCGGGTGTAAAAGCCCGTGGAGGACTGAACTGGTACCCATTGAAACGGGTTCGGATGACTTGTGGATAGGGGTGAAAGGCCAATCAAACTTCGTTATAGCTGGTTCTCTCCGAAATATATTTAGGTATAGCCTCTAAAAGTAGCACATAGGGGTAGAGCACTGATTAGGCTAGGGCGGCCCACAGCTGTACCAAACCTTGTCAAACTCCGAATACTATGTGTGTAATTTAGGGAGTCAGGCGGTGGGTGATAAAATCAATCGTCAAGAGGGGAACAACCCAGACTACCGACTAAGGTCCCAAAGTATGTCTCAGTGGAAAAGGATGTGGGGTTGCTTTGACAACCAGGATGTTGGCTTAGAAGCAGCCACCATTTAAAGAAAGCGTAACAGCTCACTGGTCTAGCGACTCTGCGCCGAAAATATAACGGGGCTAAGGCATACACCGAAGTCGTAGATTCTACCTGGAGGTAGAGTGGTAGGAGAGCGTTCTGTAGGCGTTGAAGGTATACCGGTAAGGAGTGCTGGAGCGTACAGAAGTGAGCATGCAGGCATGAGTAGCGATAAAAGCAGTGAGAATCTGCTTCGCCGTAAGCCCAAGGTTTCCTACGCGATGTTCGTCAGCGTAGGGTTAGTCAGGTCCTAAGCCGAGTCCGAAAGGGGTAGGTGATGGCAAATCGGTTAATATTCCGATACCTGTTAATATTGAGGTGATGGGAGGACGCTTAGGGTTAGACAAGGTCACTGATGGAATAGTGGCTCTAAGGGTGTAGGTTGGCAGATAGGCAAATCCATCTGTCAAGACCGAGACCTAAAAGGCTGAACAAGCTCTTCGGAGTGCGTTTAGAATTGTTGATACCGTCGAGCCGAGAAAAGTCTCTAAACCGTTTGAAATATTTACAGCCTGTACCGCAAACCGACACAGGTGGGCGAGATGAGTATTCTAAGGCGTGTGGAAGAACCCTGGTTAAGGAACTCTGCAAACTAACACCGTATCTTCGGTATAAGGTGTGCCTATTGTATGTGAAGAGATTTACTCTTGGAGCAGAAGTAGGTCGCAGCAAAGAGTCCCTCCCGACTGTTTACCAAAAACACAGCACTTTGCAAACACGAAAGTGGAAGTATAAGGTGTGACGCCTGCCCGGTGCTGGAATGTTAAAGGGATTAGTTAGAGCAATCGAAGCTATGAACTGAAGCACCAGTAAACGGCGGCCGTAACTATAACGGTCCTAAGGTAGCGAAATTCCTTGTCGGTTAAATACTGACCTGCATGAATGGCGTAACGAGATGGGAGCTG
>JACXUF010000147.1 GCA_014764105.1 Sulfuricurvum sp.
ATTAGTGTTAATGTAGCAGTGTGCTGGAGCGTTTTTGAGTCGGGTTCCACCATTTTGTTGATTACATTTGAACGACCTATGGTCCATTGAGTGTAAGAGTAACGCATTTCAGTAGACCAATGTTCGGTATATTGAGATCGCCAGGGGATCGATAGTTCAAATCCTTCTGTTTTTCCGAGATTGAATGTTCCGTAGTAATTGGAAAACATTTTAGGATTTAGTGCATGATGATAAGCTGTTGTGAGTTTGATTCGATCGTACGGGGAAAGTTTTAATGACGTCCCGATAGATGTTTTGGCATAAGGCCAAAAATATTCTTCGAAGTGTCCATCCGAAAGTTGTCGTCCCCAATAACGATATCCTCCACCAACACTCCACAAGAGTTCTCCGAACTTACTTGGTCTGTACAAAGTGTAATCTAAATTCCCTTCTAAAAAAGTATTTTTGGTAATCGATCTAACCTCTCCGTAAGAACCGCCGCTTCCCAAATAAAAACCGATATATTGAGTATTGCCACTCAACCACGACTGTTTTGCAGATAACCTGTCATTGTTGCCAAGAGGTACATCGAACCCTAGACTCACTCCTCGAAGCGAATTGCTTTGTTCAGAGTCTAAGAGGGTTCCATCCGTGTCAAATTCACGATAATCAAACGACTTGGTTTCCAAAGCAAGGCTGAAATGGGATAATACTTGCCCAGATTCATTCGCGTAAAGGGGGGCGATCAGTAGTAAATGAGCAAAGATACAGTGATGATATTTCATTGTATCCCTTGTGTATTTTATTTTGATACCTCAAGCAAAATAGGTGATCCTGATTCAAAATCAATATGAATAAGTCGATTTTTGGGCGATTCGTGGATGCGGAAAGTTGTACAGTCGTTTTTGATAGAATCAACGTGGATTTGGTAGAGGGATTCTTCGGCTATTGGCAGATTGATAGGGGCAGGTGACTCGATACGGATTAAGCGGCGTTCATCTTTGAGAACCAGCCATGTAACGTAGGGTTCGTTGATGTCGTATAGGGAGTGATTCGCTCCTGAAATCGAAGCAACCGTATAGCGGTTGTTGCTATCTTGGAGGAAATTTACGGATGTTGCTCGATCAAAATCGTGACGTAAAAGGGCTAACAGCCGATTTTTTTCAGAGAGTTCTCTCTCTTTGACATCGTAAAATTGGTGTTGTTCTCTGAGATTATCGATGCTTCCGAACATCAACAGCATGATTAATCCAAAGAGGGCGATGGAAACCATCACTTCAACCAAAGTGAACCCCTTTTTCATTGAATACCCCCGATACGATAAAACCTTTTAGAGTGTTTGTCAAAACTGTTTTGAAGCTGTACCTCTTCGAGTGATAAAGGAAAAGAGGTAGTGGCAACCGATGAGAGGGAATTCGTCGGATCAAGGCTCTCTTCGTATTTTTTGTAGATCCTATAGTGCTCTGAATCAACCATTTCCAAAAGATCAGGATCATTGATTGAGCCATAACGGCTTTGGAGAATTTCTCCACCACTTATGTTTCTGCCGTACATCTCTTCATTGATGCTTCCTATCAACGCCCCCTCAAGTATTGTCCGATCGTAATTATCTGAAACATTTACCGTTTGGCGTGATACGTTTGATACAGCCTGCAATAGAGCCATAGCCGATAAAGATGCGATCAAAATAGCTGCGAGGGTTTCGATCAGAGAGAAGCCATTACGGTGCACCATAGTAGCTCCCGCTTCGCATAGGGGTCAAATCTTCAGGGTAGATAAAATCCCGTATCGCTTCTTTATTTTGAGTTACGAGGGGTTCA
Organism: Sulfuricurvum sp.; assembly: GCA_014764105.1. Lineage (GTDB taxonomy): Bacteria > Campylobacterota > Campylobacteria > Campylobacterales > Sulfurimonadaceae > Sulfuricurvum. The sequence goes on from JACXUF010000147.1 coordinate 1,800, forward strand.
TTGCCACCCAAAGGGGTATAAACATAGAACGTTTCGTTGTTTTTTAAAATGAGCAGTGAGGAAATCCCATCCGGTGAGTATGAGAGTGAAAAACAAACCTCTTCATACCCTTTTTTCATCGGGATCACCATGGAGCCCATAGGGCGAAGCTCGCCGTATCGGTCGAATCCATAGCGGATTATCTCCCCATTTTTATTGAAAGAGAGAGGAAGATTTTTGTTGGAGCCTTCGATACGGATGAAACACTCTTGGCACCCTTTTTTGCATATCAAAGTGGAAGATCGTCCTTCTGAAGCGGCGATAAGGTTTTTTTTCAGCGTTGAAAGTGTCGATGGAGATGCAACGATTTCCGATTTTTTGAGAGAAAAAATAGCGACGGAAGAGACGAGTCCGATAATAAAGAGCACGACTAAGAGCTCAATCAGACTCATTCCGTTACGTTTCATCGTTAACGGCACTCGGAGAGTTTTTGATCCTTGTCTTCATCTTCCCCCCCCTCTTTTCCATCACTACCTAAAGAGGTTATATCGATAAGATCATCGATATTGGTGTAGATATAGGGACGATTCCAAGGATCATTAGGAACTGTTTTTCCTTCGATATACCCTTTGGAGGAATAAGAGGTGTAAGTCTCCGGATCAGGGTTGGTGATAAGCGCTTTTAGCCCTTCTTCAGTTGTAGGGAACTCTCCGTTGTCCATTTTAAACATTTTGAGGCTTTCATTGAGACTTTTCATTTGAACACAAACGAGTTTTTGTTTGGCTTCTTCACTTTTGCCGGTTATGTTTGGGACAACAAATGCTGCCAATAAACCCAAAATAATAATGACAACCATAATTTCAATAAGGGTGAAACCTTTACGTTGCTGGGTAGTGTGCATGATCTCTGATAACTCCTATGATACGTTGGTTCCATATTATATCTGTTTCTCGCTGAACTAAATCGTTTTAACTTTGTATCTGACCTTATACACTTGATGAAATCAAGAACAATATGGG
>JACXUF010000148.1 GCA_014764105.1 Sulfuricurvum sp.
TTTTGCTTATACCTAGCGATTTCTATTGCGTAATTTGGGTTTATATGCTCTATTTTGGATAATTGATTAATATTCTGTTAAAATTGTATGACTTTAACAGGGAATCAACGATGTATTTTTCCAAAACGACCGAATACGCGATACGGGTTCTGAGCTATCTTGATCGCTACAACGACTCCACCCATTCGGTCAATCATCTTCATCAAGAGCTAGGGCTCCCCTATAAATACCTTACTCGTGTCGTTACTGATCTGGTCAAAAAAGGGCTTATCGTCTCTATGCGTGGACGTGAAGGGGGGGTCACATTGGCTAAAAAAGCCGAAGATATTCGTCTGTGTGATATCCTCGACGCTATGGGAGAGCCACTCGAACCCAATCGCTGTATTTTAGGATTTGAAAAATGTGACGCAGCAAACCCCTGTGCACTCCATGATCAGTGGGTTGCACCCAAAAATATGATTGAAACGATGCTCACCGAAACTACTCTTGCCTCCCTCTCTCGAAATAAACAAACTAAACTCTAAATATATTTCCATTAATTAGTAGAAATTAAGCAACTCTTCTTTACACTTTCATATTACTATACATAGATAGTATATAAAGGAGTGCGTAATGGATGCTACATTCATTGGACGGCTGATGAGCAGAAGAGGGTTGTATGCTTTTTTCTGGATCGCCGGTATATTGATGGTCACAATCCTGATCTATTTCACTGCTACATTGCAAAAAGAGGTTCCGCCGATTGCGCAAAACGTGAAAAGTGTCTCAGGTGAAGTGTTGTACACCTACGATGATGTCGTCGAAGGGAAAGGGTATTTTCAACAATTCGATTTAATGGATTACGGTTCGCTGTTGGGGATGGGTGCTTATTTGGGACCCGATTTTACAACTGAATTTGTTCATAAACGGGCTGAATTTCTCTATGCGTTTTATGCTAAAGAGATGTATTCCAAAGCAACCGATGATTTGAGCGCTATCGAACTTGCTGCCGTTAAAGCGCGTGTTATCCGAGACGTCAAAGACGAAACGGCTTTAAATGAAGAAGTTGTTGTCTATTCTGAAGCATCAGCGCTTGCTTATAAAGAAAACAAAGCGTACATCGTCAATTTTCTCGTCAACGGAGATCATAAACGTGCATGGCGTGCAGGGGTAATCAAACCCGAAGAGGCTGAGAAAATCGCCGCATTCTTTGACTGGTCGCAGCTTGTTGCTTCTTCCAAGCGTCCTGGAACCGATCGAACATGGTCGAATAACTGGCCGTCTGAGCCACTCATCGATCAGGACGTGACGTGGACGAGCCACTTTTACTCATTGTGGGAATTTTTGCTCCTTTGGGCATTGACGATTGCAGTCATCTATTTGGCATACGAGTATCTCTTTAAAGCCGAAGAGAAAGAGGATAAACATTTAGAACCCTCTCTCAAAATCACCAAACTTTTCCCTTCACAGGAGAAATTACTCAAATACGTCCCTATTGTGGCACTGTTTATCGTGATTCAAATGGTTCTTGGTGGATATTTGGCGCACATTTACGCCGATCCGACAGAGAATTTTATCTTTTCCCAAGACATTCTACCTTTTAACGTTATGCGTGCGTTGCACACTAACGTTGCAATTATTTGGGTTGCTATTGGATGGTTGGTCGGAGGATTATTGATTGCTCCGCTGGTAGCGGGAGCTGATTTACGCTTTCCGAAACTAGTCGATCTGTTGTGGGTTGCATTGTTGATCGTCGGTTCTGGTGCCCTTATTGGTATCTACATGGGTGCGACAGGAAACATGCGTGAGGTATGGTTTTGGTTTGGAAATGAGGGGCGTGAACTTCTTAACCTCGGACGGGTTTGGGATATTGGTTTGGTTATTGGTCTGGTTCTTTGGTTTGGGATGGTCTATAGCACGATTCGCAAAGCCAAAGAGAAAAATCTCCTAGTAGGAACGATTATCTGGTCGGCATTTGGTATTGCAACACTTTACATTGCAGGGATGATGCCGCTGGGCAAAATCATGCCAAACTTTACTGTCGATGATTATTACCGTTGGTGGGTTGTCCATCTATGGGTTGAGTTGACATTTGAGCTCTTTGCGGCGGGGGTAATTGCTTATCTTACTGTAGCGCTAGGGCTTGTCTCTCAAAAAACGGCAGAGCGGGTGATGCTTTTTGAGCTTGCTCTCATCATGGCAAGTGGGACACTGGGTGTTGGTCATCACTACTGGTGGCAAGGTCTTGATGAGTACTGGATCGCTATTGGCGGTATTTTCTCCGCATTAGAACCGTTGCCATTGGCACTTCTCATGATTGAAGCATTGAAGCAAAAAAGCGATATCAAAAAACATGGACAAAGCTTCGATTTTGGTGTTCCATTTTTGTGGCTTGCCGGTTCAGCATTTCTCAATTGGTTTGGTGCAGGATTTTTGGGGATGGTTATCAATACCCCGACGATCAGCTATTATTCGCACGGGACCTATTTGATCATGCCACACGGTCATGTCGCATTACTTGGAGCATTCGGATATATTGCGATTGCGTTCATCTATATGACCGTCCGTGCTAATGCGATGGCAAAAAATCTCAAATGGAACGAAACATTCAGTAAAGTCGGTTTTTGGCTCATTACGACTGGTGTGATTTTATACGCATTGCCGACATTGGTGATCGGATTTGAGCAAACTAAAGTTGCATTTGAATCAGGATACTATGTCGCTCGTGCTCGTGAGACGATTGAAGCGCTCAGCACATGGATGTGGTTTAGAATCCTTCCCGATACGATGATGATAATCGGATCAATC
>JACXUF010000149.1 GCA_014764105.1 Sulfuricurvum sp.
ACCCACAGATTTGAAAGGTATTTTTTCCACACATCTAATCGAGAGAGTCGAATCTGTTTGTGAACAAAGTGCCATTTTGACTGGCGGTCACAATCAAAATCTTCTTGATGAAGCCATTGCTACTAAATGAGAAATCACCGTTCGTGAAACGATTCATTGAGTGTTTTAATGATTGGTTTAGCGAGATATTCTAGTACGGTGCGATTTCCGGTAATAATATCCACCTGAGTTGTCATGCCAGGGGCGATTTCAATTTTCTTACCCGTTTTTGAGATTAGATCATCTTGATTTAAGGCGATCTGAACACGGAAATAGAGTTTTTCCCCTTCGGCAGTTTTTTCGCTGAGGGTATCGGGGCTAATGTATTTGACTTTGCCGTGAAAGATACCGTAGATCGTGTAGTCGTACGCATCGAGTTTAACCGCAGCGGTTTGTCCTACTTTAACAAATGAGATATCTGAAGGTGCCATTTTGGCCTCGACGATGAGTTGATCGCCCGATGGGACTAGTTCGAGGATGAGATCTCCAGGGCGGACACGAGCCCCTTTGGTTGTTAAAACAATGTTTTTAACGATAGCATCCATCGGAGAGACGATAACGGTTCTCTCCAGTGTGACGCTTCGGTCTGCCAACTCTTGTTCTTTGGTGGAGAGCTCCTCTTCAGCTTTGGTCATTTCGGCTTGTGAATCTTGGAAATATTTATTCCGTTTGTTGGAGATTTGCCCTTTAAGATCGGCGATTTGTCGTTTGAGTCGGATTATTTCGGTAGCCCCTATATCTCCGTTCGCCACGAGAGGGAGATTGAGATCGAGCTCTTCTTGTGCTAATTTCAAAGACTCACTTAGGGCGGAGATTTCATCATTGAGCGCCTGCTGACGGCGGTGAAAGAGAGCGGTCTGATTTTGGATAAATTCGGGATATTGTTGAGTCAAGGGGGTAAAATGGAGAGGCTTATGGTAAACCTCGGCACGCAATCGTGTCAAAGCCGCCTGAAGAGCAGCAACTTTTGCCCGACTGTCGTCAAAAGAGGCTCGGGATTGCGATTGCTCCAAGATCACCAATCTCTCCCCTTTTTTGACGCTTGATCCCTCGCTTACAAGAATTTTTTCAATAACGCCATCGTTTGCAGATTGGATTTGTTGGGTCTTTGCCGAAGCGATTACTTGCCCTTGCGCATGAGAGATCTGATCGATTCGAGCGTACGATGACCAAATAAAAAATGGGATAATGATCATCAAAAGAGAACCGATTATAATCCACAGCGGGTTAAGTCGGGTAGTATAGGGGAGTGATGCGCGCTTCATGCGTTTCCTTTGGGTTGAGCTTGGGAACGTCCGCTGAGTTGTTGGAGAACGGCATCGCGCGGACCATCCATAGCGATCCCTTGTGGTGTCATCACGATGATACGGTTCACCAATCCGAGGAGCGGAGCTTTGTGGGTGACCACAATGAGTGTTTGATCGGGTCCGATACGTTGTTGGAGCAGTTGCATAATCCGTTTTTCACTTCCATCATCCATACTGGCGGTAGGTTCATCCAAAAGCCATATTTTTGGTGAACGAAGCACGAGCCGTGTGAGGGCGATAAGTTGTTTTTGACCGCCAGAAACAGACTCTCCCCCCTCTGGTATCGGAGTGTCGAGCCCTTGCGGCAAAGTATTTATGAGATGAATCAGCCCAGTTTGAGATGCAGCTTCGATGATGGTATCATCACTGACCCCTACCAACCCCATGATGAGATTATCGCGCAGACTTCCTGAGATGAGCTTGACCGTTTGGGGGAGATAGCCGATGGTCTCTTGGATGCGATGGCGGGCGATAAGCTGCATATCGATATTGCCGAGTTGAATTTTACCCTCTTGGGGTTTATAGAGCGAGCTTAACATTTTGAGCAAGGTGGACTTTCCTGAGCCGATAGTGCCTAATATGGCGATACGTTCTCCAGGATTGATGGTAAGCTGAGGGATGCTGATTGGAATGCTCTCTTGCGTATAGGCAAATTTGACATTGAGACATTGCAGTTTTGGCACTAAAATAGGAGGGCTTAGTGGGCGATCTATCCCCTCATTATCAACCGGTAGGGCATATACTCGATCAAGATCGCTGATGGCGATTTTGGTGCGTCCCCACTGTACGAGGAGATTTGGTACCATCGCGATCGGAGAGAGTATTCGTCCTGAGAGGATCGTTACCGCAATCAATCCCCCCATTGTGAGGGTATCGGTGGTGCTAACGAGGTATGCGCCAGTGGCGACGAGAGCCACGTAGCTGAGTTGTTGAAAAAAGGCACTCATATAGGTAGAGAGCTCACTGTAATGACGGATCTCAATGTCATCATATATGGCATCTTCACTTAGAGCATTCCACCGACTGAGGATATTCCATCCTGCCCCGCTGGCTTTGACATTTTCGGCATTTTCGACGGTTTCGACCAGCAATCCCAGCTTTTTGTGAGATGCCATTTGGGAGCTTTTGGAGAGGGTTTCGATTTTTCTTTTAAAAAAGAGTCCCGACATGAGGGCAACGATTAAAAAAACCAAAGCGATCATCCCCATCGTCCACCCTGCAATCATAATGATTACCGCCAAAAAAAGGAACGAAAAAGGGAAATCGACGATGAGATACAAGGCAGCAGAAGAGATAAATGCGCGAACCACTCCATAGCTTTGGAGTTGTCCTGAGAGGGTTCCAATGCTTTTGGGTAGTGCATCGGCACGAATGTTTAAAAAGCGGTGGAAGATATCATGCGAATAGGCGATATCCATATTTTTGG
>JACXUF010000150.1 GCA_014764105.1 Sulfuricurvum sp.
GGGGAGTTTTCTGCCATATCCGAAAGATATGGCAAGCTTTAGGGGGTTGTAGGGACATTTGTCCCTGCCACTTTACGGGCTTTGCTCGTAAAGTGCGTAACATCAGTGTATAATTACACACACATATAAAAAGGGGTTTCATGCTCCCGTATCAACGCTTTTACCCTATCAGCGACGATTTTAGGTCTCCATATGCCCGTGATCGGGATCGGGTAATCCATTCGGGCAGTTTTCGTCGCCTCGAATACAAAACGCAGGTTTTTTTAAACTCGCAGGGAGATTTTTTCCGCACCCGTCTCACCCACAGCATCGAAGTGAGCCAAATTGCCCGTTCTATCGCATCGCATCTTGGGCTCGAAGAATCTCTCGCCGAAAGCATCGCCCTCTCTCATGATTTAGGACATACCCCCTTTGGACATATTGGCGGAGATACGCTCGATGAGTGCTTGAAAGAGCGGGGATTTACCAGTGGATTTGAACACAATTTCCAAAGCTTTCGCGTGGTTACCAAACTCGAGCAGCGGTATAAATCCTTTTTAGGACTCAACCTCACCTATGCAACTTTGGAGGGCATCATCAAACACTCCTATCCTTATAACAAATCCTTTTTGCCCGATGAGATTAGAGAATCATTTGCCCTCGATACCCATCCTAGCATCGAAGCGATGATTGTCGATCGTGCCGATGAAATTGCCTATATCAGCCATGATATTGACGATGGTGTTGCTTCGGGTCTTATCAACTTTGACTCCCTTAAATCGAGCGAACTGATTCAGATAATTTTGCAAAAAGTTTATGATGAGGGGATATATGAGGATGAAGATGAGATGTTTCGCTACCGTTTCAGTTCCCATCTCATTAATCATCTCGTCTATTCATTATTGGAATATTCGCGTGATAAAATCGATAACAGCCATGTCTTAGCCTCGATTATACCGGCAAATGAACCTATCGCGATCGGTTTTGAACCACAACTGGAAAGCCAAATTAAAAAACTCAAAAAACTTCTTTACCAAAAACTCTACCAGCACAAAAACATCATGCGTAAAATGTTTGCGGGTCGCCAAGCGATCATCGGGCTATTTAACGCCCTAATGGAAGAGCCGAAAATGTTGCCGCGCTATTATCTAGAGCAGTGCGACCGACGCAATCCTCATCGGGTAATTAGTGATTACATCGCCAGTATGTCAGATCGGTACGCGATGGAGTTATATAACGAACTATACGGACGTTCATGAACAGCGTAGCGATCATCGGTGGCGGTGCATCAGGGCTCATGGCAGCACTCTTTGCCGCACGAGGAGGTGCGGATGTCACCGTTTATGAACACAACAGCAGCGTGGGAAAAAAGATACTCGCCTCAGGCAACGGACGGTGCAATATTATCAACACCACCGCCACTCATGCAGATTACGCGGGAAGTGATCCTCGGTTTGTCACCTATGCGCTCAAACAGCTTAATTTCCACTATTTCCAGAGCCTTTGCCACTCCATCGGGCTGCTGCTTGATATCAAAGAGGACGGCCGATGCTACCCCCTCTCCAACGAAGCCAAATCGGTCCTCATAGCCCTCAAAAGTGCGGTGAGCCAAGCGGGAGCGCACATCCTCACCGAATCTCTCGTAACCTCAATTGCCCAAGAGGGTGAAGCGTTTATCGTCACATCCTCTAACGACAAACGCCGTTATGATCGTGTTTTAATCGCCACAGGGAGTGAGGCGGCTCCTCAACTGGGTGCTACGGCGGATGGATACGCATTTGCCCGTTCGTTCAAGCACGAAATCATCCCCACCTATCCGAGTCTCGTTCAACTTCATCTATCCTCCAAATATGCCCCCAAAATGGCTGGGGTAAAAACAGTTGCAAAAGTGACACTCATGATCGATGGGAAAAAAGAGGGATCTGTTACTGGGGATATCTTGTTTACCCCCTATGGCATTTCGGGACTCGCCATCCTCGACATCAGCCAAAAAGCGTCCCATGCTCTGCTACACAAACAGCGTGTTAGTATCTCTCTTAATCTTTTGCCGCAATTTGATACACAAGCCCTCACAAACACGCTTGAAAAACTCTTTGCCGTTATTCCTACACAGAACATCCAAAATGCCCTCTGCGGTCTGATGCCCGCCAAAATAGTCACCTATCTTCTCGATGATGCTGGGGTTGTTCTCTCTACACACGTATCGATGCTCAATCCCAAAGAGGTTAAAAAAATCGCCCATCTGATCGGAGAATGGAAATTTGAGGTGACCGATACCCACGGTTTCAAACATGCCGAAGTGAGTGGAGGCGGAGTATCCACGGCACAAATCAATCCCAAAACAATGGAATCAAAACTCATAAAAGGTCTTTATTTCGCAGGTGAAGTACTCGATGTTGTCGGAAAACGTGGAGGGTATAATTTTAACTTTGCGTGGGCTAGCGGGATGATTGCAGGAAAAGAGATGGCTAAGTAAGCGCGCAAGCGCAGTTATTAACTGATGTTAGACACTTTACGTTCATAGCTCGCAAAGCATCAGGGACAAATCTCCCTACAACCCCCTAAAGCTTGCCATATCTTTCGGATATGACAGAAAACTCCCCTTTTGCCCTTGATTTCATCAAGTGCATAAGGTCAGTTACTTATTTTTCGCGTAACGTTTACGGTCGTTGATATCCAACCATTTTTTGCGGATGCGGATATTTACCGGAGTAACCTCGAGGATTTC
>JACXUF010000021.1 GCA_014764105.1 Sulfuricurvum sp.
CTCTTTCAAATATTAGATATTAACTGACCTTATGCACTTGATTAAATCAAGGGCAAAAGGGGAGTTTTCTGCCATATCAAAAAGATATGGCAAGCTTTAAGGGGCTGTAGGGAGATTTGTCCCTGATGCTTTACGGGCTATGAACGTAAAGTGGGTAACATCATATATTAATGTTTTAAGAGCGCATCGATTCGCGCCAACGTCTCATCGACACCGATGATTGCCATAACCGTATCAAGCCCTGGTCCTGAGAGTTTCCCCATTAGCGCGATACGGAGCGGTTGACCGATTTTCCCAAAGCCAATCTGCAACTCTCCTACAACCTGCTCCATCACATGATGATAATCACTCGGCAAGTGAAGTTCGGAAACGTTTTTCAACGCTTCTGCAAATGTTTTGAGGATCATCGGAGACTCCTCTTTGAACCCCTTTTTAAGTGCAGTCTCATCAAATTCTGCAGGGCGAACTAAAATTTCATTGATCTGATTGGCCATCTCCACCAATGTTTTGGAGCGCTCTTTAATGGCATCAAGGAGAATTTCACGTTTATCGTGACTGACAAGCATCACCCCATGAAACTCCAATAGTTCACAAAGCTTGTCACGCTTAGAGAGCTTTTTACCCTCATGATTATGGATCATCGGAACATGGAAAAAGCGCGGTATCGGGAATCCAAGCGCCTCATAAACCACGATCTGTTTTGGTGTGTTTGAGAGATGATCATCTCCTCTGATAACGTCGGTCACCCCCATCAGCGCGTCATCAACGGCAACAACGAAGTTATAGGTCGGTGTACCGTCGGCACGAGCGATAATAAAGTCATCTAAAATATCCTCGACATTGAAAACAACATCCCCTTTGACACCGTCATGTACCGTGATAGAGCCCTCCAGTGGCGCTTTGATACGGATAACCGCTTCACGACCCTCCGGAGGTGTCCCTGTAAAATCACGGTAGCGGTTGTCGTACTTCGCACGCTCTTTACGCGCCATTTGCTCTTCACGCAACACATCAAGCTCTTCGCGACTCATGTAACATTTATACGCTTTACCGCTATCGAGGAGCTTTTGGAGGTATTCTTGGTAAATGGCTAAACGGCTGGATTGATACTCGATCACACCGTCATATTCCAATCCTACCCATTTGAACGCTTCGACGATTGCACGAGCCGCCGCTTCATCGTTACGGCTAAAATCGGTATCTTCGATACGGAGCAAAAATTTCCCATTATTGCGGCGTGCCCAAAGGTAACTCAGCAGTGCAGTACGCAATCCGCCGATATGGAGATAACCCGTAGGGCTTGGAGCAAAACGTGTGACTATCATCGATTAATCCTTTGTGGATACAATGTCGGAATTTTAGTTAAGCATTTGTTAAAAGCGGGTAAAATAGAAAACTTTAGATTCAGGAGTACGTATTGCGTTCATTTATACTTTCGATTGCTTTAGCTACTTGTTTATGGAGTGCCCCAATCGGGGGTGTTGCCATATTGGTTAAAAACAGCCCCATCACCCTCTACGAAATACAGCAAGAGATGAAACTTAGCGGTACAAGTGCCAAACAAAGCGCCGATATATTGATCCGAAAAAAGCTTGAACAACTCGAAGCATCCGAAAAAAAGATTACCGTCAGTTCCAAAGAAATTGATGAAGAGCTTTCACGTATGGCAGCCCAAAATAATCTATCTCAAGAGCAGTTTTTAAATGCGATGCAAACCATGCGAGGGCTGAGTGAAAAAGATTTGCGTGCCAAAGTCGAAGAGAGCATCAAAGGGCAAAAGCTCTACAGTGCAATCGCATTTTCAAAAATGGCTCAACCCACCGCAGAGGAAGAGGCCGAATACTATCAGCTCCATTTAGATGAGTTCTCTCATCCGGAGAGTTTTGATGTCACCACCTATGTTTCTCCTACCCAAGAGGCACTAGCGGCCAAAATTGCCGATCCGATGCACCATATCGAGATGATCCAAAGCAAAGAGGAGAGCCTCCCATATGCTACAATCAATCCTCAATTGGCACAAATCCTCAACAAAACGGCCACTGGGAGCTTTAGTCCGATCCTCCCAAACGGCAAAAACGGCTTTATGAGCTTCTATATTCGCGAAAAAAATAATGTGATTACCGAGAATTTGGAATCGGTTCGACCTCAAATCTCCAATGCAATTATCAATGAAAAAAGAAATCAAGTTCTCAATGACTACTTTGCCCGCTTACGCCTCAATGCAGACATCAAGATACTTAGATTGCCATAAAGGCATTTATACCCCTCTGATGTTACACACCTTACGCTCATAGCTCGCAAAGTGGGAGGGACAAATCTCCTTACAACCCCATAAGGTTTGCCATATCTTCTGGATAGGGCAGAAAACTCCCCTTTTTATCCTTAATAGCATCAAGTGCGCAAAGTTAGTTACCCCTGATAATTTTCGAGGTATTTGGTATCGAACTTATTGTTGATAAAATCGGGATTTTTCATCATTTTCATGTGAAATGGGATCGTCGTTTTGATCCCACTGATGGTAAATTCACTCAATGCGCGATGCATACGCTCGATAGCGTCATTACGGTCTTTTCCATAAACGATTAATTTTCCAATCATAGAATCATATGTCGGTGGCACGATGTATCCCGCATGAGCGTGGGTATCGATACGGACATTACGTCCGCCTGGGGCAATCCACTGGGTGATTTTTCCCGGACACGGCAAAAATTTCACCGGATCTTCGGCAGTAATACGGCACTCGATTGAGTGGCCGGTAAGTGCAACGCTCTCTTGCGGAGGAAGAGCTTCACCTTCGGCAACACGTATCATCATCTCGATCAAATCCAAACCGCTCACCATCTCGGAAACACAGTGCTCTACCTGAAGACGGGTATTCATCTCCATGAAATAGAACTTTTTATCGGCATCAAGAAGATATTCGAACGTCCCAGCACCCTCATATTTAATGTACTTTGTCGCCCGAACCGCTGATGCGTGCAACTCGGCACGTATTTCAGGAGTCAACACAACCGCAGGAGACTCCTCGATCAGTTTTTGGTGACGACGCTGCATTGAACAATCGCGTTCACCGATATGGAGCACATTACCGTGAGAATCCGCAATCACTTGCACTTCGATATGGCGAGGATTTTTGATGAATTTCTCCATGTAAATCGTACCGTCACCGAACGCACCGATCGCTTCCGCTTCTGCCGCTAAAAAGGCGTTTTCGATGTAGCTTTCATCCTCGACGACACGCATTCCGCGTCCGCCGCCGCCGGCGGCGGCTTTGAGGATCACCGGATAACCGACCTCTTTGGCGCGAACCTTTGCTTCAGCAATATCCTTGATAGCACCATCAGAGCCTGGAACAACCGGAACACCCGCTGCAACCATCACCTCTTTGGCTTTCGATTTATCGGACATCATCACCATAACGTCCGGAGTTGGACCGATAAATTTGATCCCATGATGGGTGCAAATCTCTACAAAATGTTGATTTTCAGACAAAAATCCATATCCAGGGAACACCGCGTCACATCCACTGATTTCGGCAGCGGCAATAATTGCAGGAATATTAAGATAGCTTTGTGAACTTGGGGCTCCACCGATACAAATCGCCGCATCGGCAAGCTTCAGATACGGAGCCTCTTTATCGGCAGTGGAGTAAACCGCTACCGCCTCCTTGCCCATCTCTTTGATTGTACGGATAGCACGAAGGGCGATTTCACCGCGATTCGCGACTAAAATACGTTTGATCTCCGCCATGGCTTAGAGCTTCTTAACCGAAAATAGTGGCATGTCATACTCTACCGCTTGCCCATCAGAGACAAGAACACTGAGAATTTCACAATCAAACTCCGCTTCGAGCTCATTCATGATTTTCATCGCTTCTAAAATGGCAATCACTTGCCCCTTTTTAATGCGGTCGCCCACTTTGACAAATGGAGCTGAATCGGGAGATGGCGCGACATAAAATGTCCCAACCATCGGGGATACAATCACATCACCGCTTACAGCTGGAGCCACCGAAACAGCTGCTTCGAGGGCAACGGGTACCACTTCAGGAGCCGGAGCCGCGACTACCGGTGCCGCAACAACGCCGACATTTTTTTCTAATTCGATCGAAAAAGAGTCTTGAATAATTTTAAGTTTTGAAAGAGTACTTGCGTCAAACTCCTGCAAAAGTGCTTTGATTTGCTTCATATCCATCAGAAAATGCTCCTAAAAGTAGGGTAATAGATGTGCTATACTACCACAAATAAAATTAACAACGGATAGAAGATGGGTTTGAAAAGTGATAGATGGATTCGAGAAAAGGCATTAAACGAGGAGATGATCACCCCGTTTTGTGAAGATCAGGTGGGCATGGGGGTCGTCAGCTACGGTCTTAGTTCCTACGGTTACGATATTCGTGTAACGAATGAATTTAAAATTTTTACCAATCTTAATTCGACAGTGGTCGATCCAAAACATTTTGACGATATGAACGTCGTCGATTTTGTGGGGGATGTCTGTATCGTTCCGCCAAACTCCTTTGCTTTGGCACGAACGATCGAGTATTTTAAAATCCCCCGTGATGTTTTGGCGATTTGTCTTGGAAAGTCGACCTATGCCCGCTGCGGAATTATCGTAAACGTCACACCGTTTGAGCCAGAATTCGAGGGGCATATTACGATCGAAATTTCCAACACCACTCCACTTCCAGCAAAAATCTATGCCAACGAAGGGATTGCACAAGTGCTCTTTTTGCAAGGGGACGAGATGTGTGAAACCTCCTATAAAGACAAAAGTGGTAAATACCAAGGACAAGAGGGGATTACACTTCCACGGATTTTAAAATAAGAAGTGATACAATTGCACGAAATTTTCACAACAAGGACTCCCGATGTTGCACGAATACCGCGATATAATCACCCATATGAAAGAAAACGGCGCTGCAAACGCACACTTTTTAAAAGTTTTCGACAAGCATAACGAGCTTGATAACAAAATCACTAAAGCTGAAAACGGGGAAATCCCTCTAACCGATCTTGAGCTTGAAAAACTCAAAAAAGAGAAATTGCTTCTTAAAGATGAAGCGTATGCCATGATCATTGCCTACAAAAAAGAGCATAACCTTTGATCTCTCTGCCTCTTCGAGGCAGTTTTTTCTCCATTTGCGACTTTCTTACTATTTACTCTTTACTTTTTAACATTTAATCGCTACTATTGTTTCTTCTCAAAAATATCTAAGGCATAATGCATTAGCATTGGCACTATTGATGGATAAACCATAATTACAACAACTCCCTCTTGATCCAATGACTCAGCACGTATAACCCCCACACATGCTGTTTGAACCTTCCGCGACGAGCCATCTCGATGTATTTATCGATCGTTTCGGAGTGAAAAAGCCCACTCTGATCGTTCACCTCTTTGATTAAGCCAATTCGATCGCTTTGGATCAACCACTCCATATAGGGGTTTGAAAACCCTTTTTTCTTACGATTGATGATCTCATCGCTCAGGTAATTACGGGCAATCGCTCTGAGTAGGGATTTGGGTTTACCCTCACCGATCCGCAATGCGGGATCGATGGAGAGTACCGTCTCCACTAGAGGATAATCCAAAAACGGCGTTCTTGCTTCGAGAGTATGTGCCATCGATACCCGATCGAGCTTGGTCAAAAAGTGTTCTCCGAGAAAAAGCTTCAAATCGATAGTGGTGTACCAAAGACTCGGATCGCTGTGGGAGCTTTGTTCGAAAAGCTCCCAATAAGGGTTCAGGAAACGGAGTGATTCGTTATCGCGAACATTACTCCGAAATAGGATATTTTGCTGTAAATCGGTGAATTTTTCCCCCGATGTCCGAAACAACAACGACCCATCAAATACCCGTTTGTACCACTCCCATTCGCGGTTCATCGAAAAATGGCTGTGAAAATATTTCTTGAGCCAATTTTTGTGATGCAACGAGGCCGCTTTTTCGATGTCGAGATACTCAAAATATTGCCGATACCCCAAAAACAGTTCATCACTCCCCTCCCCACTGAGAACCACCTTATGCCCATCAGTGCCAATTTTTTGCATCAGAAGATACAAAGGCAATGCAGCGGGGTCGTTGAGCGGTTCATCGAGCTGAATCAGCAGCTCATCGAGATGCTCCTCGAAATCAACTCTAGAGATGATCACTGGGGTATTTTCTAACCCCAAATACTCTGCCGTATTTGCCGCTTTTTGCCGTTCGTCATAGTTACCATATTCATCGTATCCCAACGTAAATGTAGGGAGTTTTTTCCCTTGAGCACGAGCTATGGCACAGATCATAGCACTATCCAATCCCCCCGAAAGCAAAGCAGCAACAGGAGCGGTAGTCTCCAAACGGGACATGATGGAGCGGTGCAGATGCCCTTCGACTTGTTCTAGTGCTTGAGGCAACAACGTAATTGACGACGAGGGGGTATCCAACACATTGTAATAGCGCTTTTTGGCAATAACCCCCCTCTCGTACCTAAGCCACTCGCCCCCTTCTAGTTTCTCAATCCCCTGATAAAATGTATGAGGGGGGGTCGGAGCCAAAAATGAGAGATACGAATGCAACGCTTCATCGTTGAGGCGAACCGAAGATAAAAACGGCTTCAATGCTTTGATCTCGGAGGCAAACGCAAAGGTATCTGGACTTTGATGATAGAACAAGGGCTTTTTCCCGAACCGATCACGCACCAAATAGAGTGTTTCACCCTCTATCAGGGCAAATGCAAACATCCCCTCTAGATGTTGCACACACTCGATCCCCCATTTCTCATACGCCACCAAAACCACTTCAGTGTCACTCTCACCCTCCCAATGGGTTGCAGATAATTTACGTTTGAGTTCACGATGGTTATAAATCTCGCCATTGAAACTAATGAAGATATTACCACGTCCCATCGGCTGATGGGAGCGAGGGTGCGGATCGGTAATGCTCAAACGCTGATGGGCCAAAAAAAGGGTATCGCGCTCAACGATACCACAATGATCCCGTCCACGATGAGAGAGTTTTTCCAGTGCCGCACGTGCGATATGGGGGTCATAATTCCCGAGAATTCCAAATACACCGCACACATAAAAACCTTTTTTTCGCAATTATACGCTATCATAACCTACTATTAACTTCCAAAAATGATTCGCTAGGAAAAGATATCTCTATTCATGACTCACTTTTTTACCAAACTTTTATCCATCCTAACGTTGCATGATAAAAGATTTCTTTTCGCTCTGATCTTTATCTCTATTGCCGTTTCTCTGATAGAGATGGTAGGAGTCAGCGCAATCCTCCCTTTTATAAATATCGCTAGTAATTTTGACAATATTCATTCCAACAGCTATACCGAACAAATATATACTTTCTTTCAATTTAAAAACGATGTTGACTTTGTTATTACCGTAGGGATAGCCCTCTTAATCTTTTATTGCTTACGTTCACTGCTTAATCTGGGATATTTTTATCTGCTTGCCAAATTTTCAAAAGGGCGTTATCACCTCATCGCATATCGTCTTTTTGAAAACTATTTGGGGATGAGCTATCGCTCCTTCATCGACAAAAACAGTGCCGATCTAAGCAAATCAATCATCAACGAAGCCCACAATATGACAACCCTCATCTCCGGTCTTTTGCTTATGCTCAGTGAAATATTCGTTGTCATGTTTATCTATGCAATTATGCTCTACATCAACTGGAAAATTACACTCCTAATCAGCACAATTCTTTTAATCAATGCTGTATTCTTGGCTCTAACCGTTTCACGCTCAATTAAAAAAGCGGGGATCTCACGAGAGGAACACCAAAAAAAGTTTTTTGAGATCATCCAAGGCAGTCTTGGCAACTTTAAAATGATGAAACTCACCTCCACTACCGAATCGATACTCGAAAAATTCAATCATGCAAGTGCCGGTTATGCGCACGCTAATATTCGAAATGAAACACTCACCCATTTCCCGAGACTTTTTTTAGAAACCTTGGGTTTTGGGATCATCATATTTATGATTATTTATCTCGTGAATAAATATCAAAGTGATATTTCTGGTGCTTTAGCTCTCATCTCCATGTTTGTTTTAGGACTCTATCGACTCATGCCTTCGGCAAACCGTATCCTGTCTGGATACAATCAAATCCTTTTTTACAAAAGCTCTCTTGATATTATCCATAACGATCTAATGTACGACGCAGAAAAACTACAAAACGACCCCATAGAATTCAAGCAAATACTTCAACTCGATCGTATCTCTTTTGAATACGATGACAATAAACCTGTCTTGGAAAACATTTCCCTCACGATTCACAAAGGTGACAAAGTGGCATTCATCGGAGAAAGTGGGAGTGGAAAATCAACATTGGTTGATCTAATCATAGGACTATATCGCCCCCAAAAAGGATCCATAAGTGTTGATGGCATAACATTAAACGAGAACAATATCAAATCATGGCGAAATAAAATCGGTTATATTCCACAGAATATCTATCTCTTTGATAGTACAGTAGCTCAAAATGTTGCTTTTGGGAAACCTATCAATGATGATAAAATCAAAGAAGCTCTTCGTCAAGCCAATATTCTAGAATTTTTAGAAACTCATCATGAAGGGATAAACACCCACGTTGGAGAAGGGGGGGTTAAGCTCAGTGGAGGTCAACGCCAACGAATTGCAATCGCCCGTGCCCTCTATGGAAATCCAGAAATTTTAGTGCTGGATGAAGCAACGAGTGCACTTGATAGTGATACCGAAGCCAAAATTATGGAAGAGATCTATAAAATTAGTGAGGATAAAACCTTAATTATCATTGCTCATCGATTGAGTACGATAGAGAGATGTGAACGTTGCTATGCCCTGAAAAATGGAGCTATTCAATGAGATTGAATACAGCTGAATATCATGCAATTCTCAACTCTTTCACCCAAATATTTAGGTAAGGAGATATTTATCTATTTGGAAGTCGTGTTAACGATCATAAACGAGGCGGCGATATCGACCTCTATATCGAAACAGAACATAATGAACATTTATCCGAAAAGAAGATACAATTTTTACTATTACTCGAATCTCTAATCGGTGAGCAAAAAATTGATATCATTTTTCATCGAGACAACAACAGACTCATCGAGAAAGAAGCCAAAACCAAAGGGATACTATTGAATACAGATACGCTAAAAATAGAAAAATATTTTAGTGAATGTGATAAGCATATTATGAGAATAGAACACGCTTTCCAAAAAATATCCCCTTTTCTACCTAATCAGTGCGTTAGATTATCCCAATCTCAACGATGAGCAAATAGAAGCTATCGACCAATATCTTTTCCGCTTTTCCAAGCTTCAAGATACCATGGGGGATAAATTATTTAAACGGATACTCTCTAGATATGAAGAAAATATACAACAAATCACATTTATTGATAT
Organism: Sulfuricurvum sp.; assembly: GCA_014764105.1. Classification (GTDB taxonomy): domain Bacteria; phylum Campylobacterota; class Campylobacteria; order Campylobacterales; family Sulfurimonadaceae; genus Sulfuricurvum. The sequence continues at coordinate 9,398 of JACXUF010000021.1, forward strand.
TCTTAATAAGCTAGAAAAACTAGAATTTATCCCTAGTGCTAAAGAGTGGCTGATTTTACGAAAAATACGTAATGAAATTGCAAATCAGTACGATAATGAACCAGAAGAGATGAGCCAAGCTATAAACACTATCCTTAACCAAAAATAGATCATTATTAAGATATATACCTATCTAAAAAGTAGATATAAAAATGTGGATAGCAAATAAAGAAGCCAAAATTATGGAAGAAATCTATAAAATTAGTGAACATAAAACGCTGATTGTTATCGCTCATCGATTGAGTATGATGGGGGCACAAATTGATTTTTACTCTTACATCCGCGGGGATATCAAAAGATCATGAGCTCATAGGAAGATCCCATCCAAAAATAGATCTATGAAATCATTAATAAAGCTTATATTTATAAAATATAGTAATAACACTTATGAATAATATTAATATTGCATATGCTTCAGATAATAATTTTGTACAACATTTAGCTGTTAGCATTGCATCATTGATCAAAAATCATCACGATATAACCAATAAACTTTGTATTTATATTCTTGATGGAGGAATCAGTCTCGAAAATCGTAAAAAAATACAGCAACTTGAACCGTCGAATAAAACTACTCAAATCAGATTTATACTTATCCAATCGGCTAATTTTTTTAATGAATTTAATGTTTTTAATGAAAGATATCCAATCTCAATCTATTATCGCCTGTCTCTACCTAATTTATTATCTGAAGTTGATAAAATAATTTATCTTGATTGTGACACAGTAGTAATATCAAGTATAAAAGAATTATGGGAAATCGAAACAAACAACGCCCCTCTTTTAGCAGTAGAAGAGCCATTTCCACTTAATGCTAAAAGACTTATATTGCTTGGACTTGATGTAGATGCGCCCTATTTTAATTCAGGGGTTTTAGTACTTAATTTAGCATGGATGCGGACTCATCGTTGCTATGACGATTTTCGAAAAATTGCCAATACTTTTCAGCATCGACTTCTTTATCCTGACCAAGATATATTAAATATATACTTTCAAAAACTATGGAAACCGATCAATCCAAAGTTTAATGCCTTTTTTTTCGTTCTTCAAAAAAAATATATCAATGCATACAGATCGTATTCGCCCATATTAATTAAAGAAGCAATCAAAACTCCTGTTATTATCCACTTTAATCAAACACCTAAACCTTGGGAGTACGGATGTTTAGACTATAGAAAAAAACTATATTACAGATATTTGAAATGTACAGATTTTTGGAAGGACAAAATTGGAACTAGAAGTGATATGAAATTTTTGGTTTATTTAAAGAATAAGATATTCTTTTATCTTGAAAATAATTTTCCTTTCGTTGTCAATATTTATAAAAAATTGATTTAAAGAAGTGGTAAATATGAAGATTTATTTAATTTCCCTTTCAAAAGATGTTAAACGAAGGCTATCCCTCCAAAAAACATTTCCAAATTACTTTAAAAAAATGTGTCAAATTGACGCAATAGATGGCAGATTGTTAAATGCAAAAGATTTTTTTTCTAAAATTACTGGATCATATTTGCATCATAATCGACTATTGTCCCCCTCAGAACTGGGCTGCTCTCTAAGTCATATTAAAGTACTACAAGAATTTATTGAATCGGGAGAAAAATATGCACTAATCCTTGAAGACGATATTCTTGGTACAGATAAACACTTGAAACATATTGAATCACTATTGCCCTATATTCCAGACAACTCACTTCTACTTTGCGGTGGACAAGACAAACCTTCCCTTCGAAATTACTTATATGGCAAAGAAATCACAAAAAATCTTTTCAAACTTGCACCTTTTTCTCATTTTTATATTGTTCGGGCTTGTTGCTATGTTGTTACACACACAAGTGCATCCGCAATACTCTCTAGCCATAAAAAAAATATTCTACTTGCAGATTCATGGTATCAATTACTAAAAGATACAAATATCGAAATCTTTTTGGCTGATATTTTGAGTCATCCTGACAACGATCTAGATAGCAATCTACATATTGAAAGAACAATCCTAACAAAGGACAGGAGATCTTTTCGCCAAAAGTGGCTCAGCACTGGAACCTTGAAAAGTATTGCCAATCGTTACAACCTATACTTCAATATATTCGTTGCCATTATTCAGGGCTATAAAAAAGTTTAACCAGTCTTATGCAGTTCATACAAAAAATCAAAAAGCTTATTGCGAAAACAATACTATATAATCAAATTTATCAGTTTAAAACCTCTCTCCCTAAAAGGTCATGTTCTGACATATTTGTTTATTTTGGCGTCGTCGGCGATTTGGTCCTTTATTATAATTTTATAGAGCAATACTGCCGTGCCACTTCAAAAACTTTAAGCATTGTGACCCTGAAAAACACCCGCCCGTTTTTAACCTATATGGATCAGGAAAATAGATATATTGATTTTGACACTTCGGTATTTTTTGATCCCGACCCAACCAAAAGAGAATGGAATGCGTCCGATGAAGAAAACTTTCAAAAACTATCTTCACTTTCTCCCCAAAATACTTATGCGATGCCTTATGAAATCGATTTTTTTACTTTTTTAATCCTAAACCTGATACATACAAAGAATACACTGGCTTTTATTGCCTCAGGACAATCAATTATCAGACAACTTCTTTGCAAAATCTTATTTCCTAAAATTCAATTCATTGTATTGCCAGTTTTGGCATCAAATCCACGTATAGATACTCATTCAGAAGCTTTTTTTCACCTCTATAAACGTCGCTTCAGTTTTATCAGTTTAACTGAAAATGAGCCCTCTTTGCCTTATGCCGTCATAAGTCCCTTTGCCTCAGCAAAAGACAAGGAGTACCCTTATGAAAAATTCAAAGAAGTATCTAGTATCTTATACAACAAATATGGAATCCGTAGTATTTATCTGGGGTTATCGGATTTAAATGAAGAAGATACTGACTCGATCTCGTATGAATACAATATTCCTGTTGAAATATTATTTGAACGAATCAAACGTTGCCGAATATTTATAGGAAATGACAGCGGATTAACCCACATAGCATTGCGTTACAATAAAAAAACTATAGTGTTATTTTCAAGATTAAAAATTTACGGTCTTTATTTTCCCTATAATAATGCTATTATGATTACAAATCAAACAATATCAGATATCGATCCCGAAGAGATCGTGCAAAAAGTTATAAATGATTAGCATTCTCACCCCCACCTACAACCGCGCACACACCCTTTCAGCGCTGTTCGAGTCACTAAAAGTACAAAGCGTACCGTTTGAATGGATTGTTATCGATGATGGAAGTAGTGATGGAACCACCGAAATCGTCAATTCATTTAAATCAACCGCCACATTTCCAATTATCTATACTTTTCAGCCAAATGGCGGAAAACACTCAGCTCTAAATCGTGGAAGTCAAATTGCTAAGGGGGAATGGATATTTATCGTTGATAGTGATGATACATTAACAGCGGACGCTTTGAGTTTAGTTGTGAATACTTCATACAATCTGCCTTTGGGTGTATTGGGATTCGCTTTTAGACGAATGCATTCTAATGGTAATATCATTGGCAAGATGATAAACGTTAATGATCCGATGGAGCTTACTCCCACACAAGCATCGTCACTATTTTCAGGTGATTTAGCCTATATTTTCCGTAAAGAAACATTGCAAAAGCATCCTTTTCCCATCATTAAAAACGAACTATTTGTTCCTGAACTCTATATATGGAATAAAATAAGCGACAGTGGGAAAATCATCTATTTCCCATCAAAAGCAATCTACATTACCGAATATTTGGAGGATGGATACAGCAAAAACTTCAAACAAAATCTCAAACGAAATCCGCAAGGCTTTGCTCTTTTTTATCGTGATCAATTTTTTCGAGAAACTTCCCCTATACAAAAAATAAAAAATGCTATTCGCTATCTTCAATGTCTTTATTATGAAATCATCCAATGAATATTGCACTATTGATTACCGGATTGGGGATGGGGGGAGCAGAAAGGCAGGTTGTCGATCTGGCAGATCGATTTGCCTCGCTGGATCACAATATACTGATTATTTATCTCACGGGAGAAGCTATTGTTTTGCCATCTAATCCATCTATCCGTGTCATTGGGATGAATATGTCTAAAACTCCATGGAGTTTTTTAACCACCTATCGACGTATCCGTTCCCTGATACAATCTTTCAAGCCAGATATTCTGCATAGCCACATGGTTCATGCCAATATCATGGCCCGATTGCTTCGTCTTTCGATAAGAATTCCCCGTCTTATCTGTACAGCTCACAGCACGAATGAAGGCGGAACATTGCGTATGTGGCTTTATAGAGTTACTGATCCTTTATGCGATCTCTCTACCAATGTTAGCCAAGAAGCTGTCGATATTTTTATTGCCAAAAAAGCGGCTCCAAAAGGGGGAATGATCCCTATCTACAACGGAATCGATACGAGTCGATTTCATTTCAATGCAGATGTTCGGACTACTCTTCGAAAAAATGCGCAAGTTAGCGATCAAGAGAAAATCTTACTCTGCGTTGGACGTCTAAATAGACAAAAAGATTATCCGACAATGTTACACGCATTTGCTCTTGCTTTAGAAAAAAATAAAAATCTTATTTTATGGATTGCCGGCGACGGCGAGGAAAAAGAACCGCTTCTTCATCTATGTCAGAAGCTAAATATCACCAATAAAGTCCATTTTTTAGGAATTAGACGCGATATCCCTGAATTGATGTCAGCAAGTGATCTTTTTTGTCTTTCATCACAATTCGAAGGTTTCGGATTGGTAGTAGCTGAGGCTATGGCATGTGAGCGCCCGATCGTCGCAACTGATTGTGGAGGAGTTAAAGAAATTGTTGCCAAAGATGGTATATTGGTTTCACCTTCTTCACCTAAAAAGTTAGCAAAAGCTATTTTGGCATCGCTTCAAACCCCTCATAATTCAGCACGAGATCGTATAGTTAAAATGTTTTCACTTGATGTTATTGCTCAACAATGGATCAACTTATATACTACCAAAAAGCTATCAGAAAAAACAACATGACCTTCGGATTCCTCTCCCATCTTGATTACAACCTTTGGCTTTTTCGCTTGCCAATTATGCAAGAACTGGTAAAACAAGGGCATACGGTCTATGCT
>JACXUF010000151.1 GCA_014764105.1 Sulfuricurvum sp.
AACTCCGAAGGGGTCAATTTTTGAATCAGAGTGTCGAACAGTACCACCCGCTTAGTTTTTCCCAAACCGCCGAAATAGGCATTAAGTCTCGCATCCCGTTTGCTCGCATCGCTCACAAACACGCCACTGCTTTGAAATCCCGTTTTGATCATTAACTCTTCAATCTTTTCACGCAGCGAAGCGTCTTCGAGAGGCGTTAGATTGTCAAAAAAGAGAGCTCGAATGGTAGGAAAAAACATATTGATGGCGATTACGACTGCCATGATAAAAACAAAACTCCACAGCCACCACAACGAGCTTGAAGGGATGATCGATGCGACACCCCAGACGATGAGCGATCCAAATATGATCGTTAAGAGAGTACTGATTGCAGTGTCTTTGATAAATTGTCCGGCAGATGAGCGGTTAAATCCATACGCCGCATCGATTTTGAATTTGGTGTACCATCCAAACGGCAACATCACTAAAGCATTGATCAGTATCAATCCCATCACAGCACCGATCGTTTGAGCTATGGGGGAAAGGGGGATTAATGCCTCATCCATCCATGCTATCATCCCTCCCATCCATACAAGAAAGAGACCGTATTCAACAAACGCTTCAACCATACCGAGTTTCTCTTTGGCTACCGCATACGTGGCGGCATCAAGATACTCACGTTCACCCATCAGCACCGCACCTTTGTGTTTCATCTGATTGATGTAGCCAATCTGCATGACGCTCACATAGAGTCGGATAAGAATATAAAGGGTATAAATACCGATAATGGTCGCTATCATACGATTCCTTGGGTCTGAATGGCGAATTTTACCATTATTTTACCGGTATTTTTCCAATACTCTCATTCACCACGATGGTATCTTCGGTACTGCCGTAAAACATTTTAGCGGCAACAAAAATCGACCCAATAATCAAACCACTGACGATAACCGCCCACACCACTTTTTTCTTCGACCCTTTGAGAGTATCGTAATCGTCAATTGAGTTAAGAGTTGGTTCGTTGTTTTGCATGTGGCATCTCCTAGTATAGACTTTTTTGATAATGTTAGTGTAACTATGATACCCCACAATCTGCTAATATCCCTAGGCTAGATTGGCAATTTAAGTTTATTTTTTAATAACTTAATCGACAAACTACCACTTTCCTTCCAATGTGAGGAGGATTTGTGGCTGCGAATGTTCAAAATCGTTTTGTGTCACTTCCAATACATTATTATTGTACTGCTTTGAAGTGGTCTCTATCATATCAGTTGTAAGATTTTTAAGATTCATGGTAACTTTAAAAGTAGAATCTAGACGTTTAGAAACATACATATCGAGCACCCCATACCCTTTTTGAGATTTCTCAATTTGGCTTTGATTGATGAGATCGTCATACCCTCCATTATAACGGTAAGCAACCCCATAGCTTAGATGATAAGGGGCGTAGGTATGGTCAAGACCGATATTGAGGAGATAATCGGGAGTCTCACCGATCACTCCATTAAATCCATTCTGGGTATTATGAAGTGTTGAATTTTGGAGCGTTAGATTTCCCCACATTCCCAAACCATCAATCAAATGTGTGAGTGGTTTTTTGATCTCCAATTCTACCCCCCACAATTTTCCCTCTCCTGTATTGTAAGGCTTTTTGACATAGCGTCCAGCTTCAACTGTGGTCAGTTTTTCTATTTTATCATCGATGTCACGATAAAATGCATTGAGACTAACGATCCCCTTGTCCTCAAAATAGTGTTCCAATCGTAGTTCATAACTAAGAGCCGATTCTTCGGTGAGGTTTGGGTTGCCAGTGATATCGGGATTGTTAATATCATTACCATCCAAAGAGCTATCAATACTAGTTGCAATCTCATCCAATCGTGGTAACTTAACCGTTTTAGCGACACTGGCCCGTACTATATCATGTTCACTAAAGCGGTAGAGAAAATGTAGCGATGGAGCCCAATAATCGAGCGTTTGAACCGATCCATAATCACGGTCTATTGCTTCATATCGCAATCCTAAAGTTACAACAACACGCTCCCCTATATCCACCTCATCTTGAAGATAGATCGCATATTTATCCTGATCCATAGATACATTGTCACTTGGAATCGTGGTGTTCACTCCATTCTCATATGTACGCACGTCATCATCTTGCGTCTGATGTCGATACTCTACTCCCGATTTTAAAAAATGAGATCCCAATGCGTACGAGAGGTTGGCATTCCCACCAAACACACCAAATGCACTCTCATCATTCTGAAGGATCTCATCACCACCGATACTCTCATAAGAGCTCCTCTCTCCACTACTCTTTCTCTCATGTGCAATCAATTTCCAATCTACCATCATTGTTTGCCACACATGATGCTCACCTAATATCTTGAGCATATAAAATATCCCATCACTCTCATCTGCTTGATGAATATCCTTGGTCAATGCACCCAAAGAACGGATCGTTTCATCGACATTAGAATTATCCTCATTTCCACCAAATGCCAAATCAAAAGTATAGCCTGATTGTGAATTGGGTTTATGTATCGCCTTGACATTGAGACCAAAGGAGCGCGATCTCGATTCTTCATCCGAATCTTGATAACTCATGATACCCAAACGATCTTCATCAACTACAGAGTTATCACCGGGTCTACGACGTGAACTGACTACAACCACTTCTCCATCAACCAAAACTTGTGTATACCCTTTGCCAACGGCCCCCTTTTTCCTCCCATCACTTATGGTAACTCCAGGTGTACGCTTGAGAAGCTCCATTGCGTTCATATCGCCATATTGGGCAAGTTCTTCTGCTTTAATGATTCGTTTGGAAATAGCATTATCGCGGCGCTCTTCTATAGTTGTGTAGTTTTCTTGGACTTCAATTTTATCTAAGGTAATATGCTCTTGTGCTGGAAGGAGAGAAAAAAACGATGAAAGCAAAATAAATGAATAAGGACGCACCAAAAACCTCTCAATGTGATAAAAAGCACCTTTTATTTCGTGACTATGAGCTTATTGATTTTCGTAATTCTCAAAACAGTACCTCACGTTGAGAGGACTAAACAATTAAGCTGTATCCTTTGAGGGACATACCCCCTCAAAAAAAATTAGGCTACTTTTTGAGACATTTTTCCAATCTCTTTGTCAACCATATATAATCCACGTCCATCGAGCCCAACAATGTCAATCAAATCAAGGATTGAACGGAATAGATGCTCCTCTTCATGCTGTTCGGCGACATACCATTGCAAGAAGTTGAATGTTGAGTAATCTTTTTCCTCTAAGCATGCTTCAACAAGAGCATTGATTTTAGAGGTAACAAGTTTTTCATGCTGCAATGTTTTTTCAAACACATCTTTGATCGAATCAAACTCACACGGTGGCTCTGCTAATGCACTCATACGAGCCATAGCCCCAGTCTCGTTGACATAGGTAAAAAGTTTTCTCATATGCGCATGTTCATCGTCACTGTGACACTCTAAAAAATTAGCCGATCCGCTTAGCTTTTGATGTCTGCACCATGAACTCATAGCGAGATAAAGATTTGCAGAGTAATCTTCAAGAGCAATTTGCTCATTTAGAAGTTTAAGAATATTGGG
>JACXUF010000152.1 GCA_014764105.1 Sulfuricurvum sp.
GTTGCCGATGAACCATTACCGATAGAGACCACCGAAGAGCTATCGCAAACACTCCCTCTTGCCGAAGAGTTGAGTTCTGAATCGCCGATGAGCGAAAAATTAAACGATCCAGCCACCACCGAGTAATTTTTCCCCTTCGTAAAACACTCCGGCTTGTCCAGATGCTACGCCAAATACCGGCTCTTCGAGTTCCACGCGGGCAGATGTTCCCTCGATATGCACGCGACATTTCACCGCCGTTGTCCGGTAGCGAAGTTTCACCTCACACTCAAACCCATGCCGATCATCGAACATATTGACATTCTCAAGTTCAACGTAACGACACTCCAAATCTTCGCGCATTCCAACTACTATTTGGTTTGTTTCGGGCTTGATCTCAACTACAAAATGGGGATCATGTGCGCCGTTGACGGTAAATCCTTTCCGTTTTCCGATCGTATAATGCATGTATCCTTTGTGTTTTCCGACCACTTTACCCCTCATATCGAGCACTTCACCCTCTTGATCGACGGGGACGTAGGGTTTGAGAACATCCATATAGGTCGTCTCGACAAAACAGATTTCACTCGATTCCCCCTGTGTTGCAAACGATTCCAATCCTGGAATGGATGCGGCAAACGCCTTGATATCGCTCTTGTGTCGTTCCCCCAGTGGAAACAGCAATCTCGGAACCAATGTCGGATCGATATAAAAGAGAAAGTAACTCTGATCTTTGGTATCATCATACGCTTGAAGAAGGTACTGCCCATCATGTCGGATATAATGCCCCGTTGCGACGTAATTGGCTCCGACACTATCCGCAAATGCAACCATCGCGCCGAATTTAATATTGCGGTTGCACAATGCACACGGATTGGGGGTTTTTCCATCGCGGTACGTTTCAATAAATGGTGTGAAAACTTTTTCGTTGAACTTCTCTTGCAGATCGAGTATATGGAGCTTAACCCCCGCAAACTCTGCCGCCCTTTGGGCACGTGCTTGGTGAATCTCATGGTACCCTGGTTTGGAGTGGAGTTTCATATAAACCCCTTCTACCTCATAGCCTTGCTCTTTAAGAAGCAATGTCGAAACAGTTGAATCAACTCCACCACTCATTCCAATTAATACTTTTTGCTTCATTACGAATCTCTTCCGCCACATGTAGATCTATTATCAAAATACGAAGAGAGCACTTTATAATATTGCGTATCATCAAGCCCCTCTTTTTCCAAACTCGACATTTGAGCTACAAGAGATTCCTCAATTTCATGAACAATGAAATCCAAATCATCACTCACTGTAATTAAATGGATATCTTCTGGATCAATCATACCCTCAGCCAACAATTTATCCTCAATAAAATGGAGCAATGGAGCGTAAAAATCACTTCCTACAACAAAAAGGCGCACACCCCACACCTTACGCGTTTGAATCAATGTTAATGCTTCAAACATCTCATCAAGGGTGCCAAACCCTCCTGGGAAAATAACATAGGACATCGAATATTTGACCAACATCACTTTTCGAGAAAAAAAATAGTCAAAACTTCGACCTTTTGTGATATATGGATTTGGCTGTTGCTCTTTAGGAAGTTCGATATTTAAACCTATCGACTCTATCTCTTCGTGTTCATACGCTCCACGATTCGCCGCCTCCATAATTCCAGGACCACCACCGGTGATGATATTAAACCCCTTCTGCGCCAACATATCGGAGAGCTTCATCGCTTGTTGATAGTAAGGGTGCTTTTCATCGAGACGGGCACTGCCAAATATCGTTACCGAAGGTCCTAATTCCCCCAGCTCATCAAATCCCTGTACAAAGTCGGCAATGATTTTGAAAACACTCCAAACATCCGTCGACTTGATCTCTTTGACATAACGGTTAATTTGGTACTCTTTTTTCTTTCCACGTCGATTCGGCATGGTTACCCTTTTAACTTATTCAAGCGATCGCGTTTCGTACCGATAGAGGTGATTTGTACACCGAAGTTACCATCGACGATCACCACTTCACCCTGTGCGATGACATGATCATCAACCAAAATATCGAGCGGATCGTTAGCGAGCTGATTGAGTTCGATCACCGAACCGATATCCATACTCAATACATCTTTCAGAAGCATTTTTTTCTTGCCGATACGGACACGCACTGGGAGTTTCACATCGAGGATAAGCCCGATGTTTTTCATCTCCCCTTCATCAAGTTTTACCGCCGGCTCGTTGATAGGTTCATCAAAAATATTCCCACTTGAGCGAGATGATGCACTCACAGGTGCGCTCCCTCCATTTAATATATTGTTGATAGTCGAATCGATCGCGAACATCATCAACGAATTGATCGATCCGAGAGAAAAGTTAAAGACAAACATTTTGGCATAGCCATCAAGATTGACCTCACCGTTTTCTTGGACAAAGTCTCCTTTATCAGGTTTAATCGTAAGCTTAGGGAGCTCTTTTTGCGATCCAAGAGTGGTACTCATCGCCCCTACGATGTTGGAGACAATCTCTTTAGTAGCATCCATGTCTTCGTCCGACATGTCATCTTTCCCCTCACCATCACCGCCGAGCATCATATCACCTAACGCCGTTGCGAG
>JACXUF010000153.1 GCA_014764105.1 Sulfuricurvum sp.
CATTTGGCATTGGTATCAACCGCCAATGGCACCAGTAGGCGAAGAGCCGAACCATCACTAGCAAATGCATCAATAACTTTTATAGGTTGGTAACATCAGGTTATAATTGAACTTATTTGATAAAATACAGATTTTATTTGGTACAGCATTACGTTAGACAAGGTTTTTTATGAGCGAGAGCAAAGATTTTTTACGCACCATCGTCGAAGAGGATTTACAAGCAGGAAAATATAATGAGATAGTAACTCGCTTCCCACCTGAGCCAAACGGCTTCCCCCACATCGGACACGCCAAATCGATCGTGATCAATTTCGGAATCGCGCGGGACTACAAAGGGCATTGTAATCTTCGGATGGACGACACCAATCCGACGACAGAAGACACCCGTTACGTTGAAGCACTCAAAGATGCGGTAGAGTGGTTGGGATTTCAATGGGAGGGGAATGTCCGCTATACGTCAGATTATTTCCCTGAACTCTATGAATATGCAAAACAGCTTATCAGAATGGGCAAAGCTTACGTTGACAGCCTTACCGAAGAGGAGATCCGTGAGTATCGCGGGACGGTAACCGAACCGGGACGCCGCAGCGTCTATGCCCAGCGGAGCGTCGAAGAGAACCTCGATCTTTTGGAACGGATGAAAAACGGTGAGTTCAAAGACGGTGAACACGTTCTCCGTGCTAAGATCGATATGGGTGCAGCGAATATGAAGATGCGCGATCCACTTTTGTATCGTATTCGACACGCCCACCATTACCGCACGGGCGATGCGTGGAATATCTACCCCATGTACGATTACGGTCACTGCATCTCCGATTATCTCGAAGGGGTGACCCACTCGATTTGTACGTTGGAGTTTGAAAACAATCGCGACATCTACGACTGGGTGCTTGATACACTGGGGCTTAAAAACCCGCGCCCGTATCAGTACGAGTTCGCACGGTTGGGGATCAACTACACCGTAATGAGTAAACGAAAACTCCTCGAACTGGTCAACGAAGGGTATGTGAATGGTTGGGACGACCCACGGATGCCGACCATCGCAGGGTTGCGCCGACGCGGCTACACCCCTGAGTCTATTTTGAGCTTCTGTCACCAGATCGGTATCGCCAAAGCCAACTCGATGGTCGATGTAGCACAGCTTGAGTTTTGCATCCGTGATGATCTCAACACCAAAGTGCCCCGCGTGATGTGTGTCCTCGACCCGCTCAAAGTGACGATCGAGAACTATGAGGGGAGTGAAGAGCTAGATGCCTCATATTACCCTGAAGATGTACCAAAAGAGGGGAGTCGAAAACTGCCATTCTCTCGTGAAATCTACATCGAACGTGACGATTTTAGCGAGAATCCCCCTGCGGGCTTTTATCGTCTCACACCCAAACAACCCGTTCGCCTCAAGCACGCCTATATCATCACCTGCAAAGAGGTGATCAAAGACGACTTGGGGAACATCATGGAGATCATCGCAACGTACCATCCCGACTCCAAAAGTGGCTCGGATACCAGCGGTATCAAGGTTAAAAGTGCGATCCAATGGGTCGAAGCGGCTACTGCCAAAACGGTCGAGGTGCGACTCTATGATCGTCTCTACAGCTGCGAAGTGCCAGAGGGGGTCGAAGATCTCAATCCTGATTCTCTCAAGATCATCAAAAACGCTTTAGTTGAACCGACTCTCATCACTGAAAAACCTGATGTTCGCTTCCAGTTCGAGCGTCACGGCTATTTTTATGCCGATCCTATCGACTATACTGACGAAGCGCCGGTATTCAACAAAATTGTCGGACTTAAAGATTCATGGAACAAAAAAGTCAAAGAGGGTGATGTAGTAGCTAAACCAGAACATAAAGCGACAGAGAAAAAAATACAGATTGACGGTGAAGTGGCTCCGATGAACGAAGTCGAGCAAACACGATTTAACAAATATACTAATGAATTAAAACTAAACAGCGAAGTCTCTAATACCCTTGCGCGGGATGAAAAACTCTCATCGTTTTACGAAGCGGCAGTAGCGGTCAATCATAATCCCATAACGATTGCTAATATTGTAGCTAACGAAGTGGCGCGGGAACTCAAAGAAAAAAAGATAGACGAGCTAAAATTCACCCCTGAGCAGATTGCCGAACTGGTGAAAATGATTGATGATGAGATTATCTCCAACAAAATCGCCAAGCAGGTCTTTGAAGAGATGGTCCAAAGTGGCGAAAATCCATCCAAAATCGTCGAAGCGCAAGGGTTGGTGCAGATTAGTGACCCTGCGGTGATTATGCCGATCATCGATGATGTGATGGCGAAAAATCCCGACAATGTCGAAAAGTACAAAGCGGGGAATACCAAACTGTTTGGATTTTTTGTTGGGCAGGTGCTTAAAGCGACGGGAGGAAAAGCGAATCCTCAGATCGTTAATGTTTTGGTAACTCAGAAGTTACAATAAATAACTGATGTTACACACTTTACGTTCATAGCCCGTAAAGTGGCAGGGACAAATGTCCCTACAACCCCCTAAAGCTTGCCATATCTTTCGGATATGGCAGAA
>JACXUF010000154.1 GCA_014764105.1 Sulfuricurvum sp.
ATCATTTCGAGGAATATAGCGACAAACACTCCAATACTAAGGGCGATCAGGGTCGATGTCCCCTGTGTCGGGATGACACGATCGTACACCTGCATACTGTAAAAAGAGGTTCCCAATGCGAGGACATTGATACTAAGCGATGCGATAGCAGCATAGATGATGATCGGTTTTTGACGTTTGGCAATGTCGATAAACATCTGTGTTGCACTGGTTTTTGTTGTTTCGCTACGGTTGTTTTTGATCGACGTAAAAAGGGTGCCGTGCGGAAAATACTCTCTATTAGAGACTCCATCCATCTGTTCGACATGCCATGTTCCATCGGATTGGAAAGCGACGATGATAGATAGCCCCTCGTTGGGAATCAATGCAAGGACGGGAAGTTCTTCGTGCTCGAGTGTTTCACTCCATGTAGGTGACTTTAGGTTGCAGCGGGAAAACAGGGCATCGACAAAATCCAACAGAGGTTTTGTCTCATTGCTCTTGAGGTGCGCTAGGAGCAAATCAAATTCGTTGAGTGAGGGGCGTGATGATGCAAAATGCGAAAGCGAACACTCCATGCAGAGCCATTGCAGCTCCCTGCGTGCTTGATCGATGTCGTTAAATATCATGGTTGTTCCCCTACATTCAGAATTCCCCGTTTAAGAGCGAGTTGATAGGCCAAGATGGTATAGGCTGCTTCCATTTCGGCGAGAGATGTTTTGTATTGGGTTAGTTCGCGTGAGGCGTTGACCAAATCGAGCCATTGTCGCTTCCCAGCAATAAAGAGTCGAGTATAGGAGTCAAACACTTGTTGTGCCGCTTGTATCGTATGTTTTTGTGTTGCAATACGATCGTGGTAAGTGCGGTAGTTACTGTATTCTTTGAGGGCACTATCGATGAGTTCTTTCGTTTTGCTCTGATATTCGTATTGGGATTGTAGAATTTTTGATTCGGCACTTTGGATCGAACTAAGTGTTGAGAGTCCCGCACCGGTGGACATTTGGGCGTGCAGGTAGATGAGATTGTCACTCTTACCCCCATCGATGTAAACTGACCCATTGGTGTGTTCGGCGCGGAGCATTAGATTTGGCCAGAGCTGGGCTTTGGCTTTGTCGCGTTCGACGTGGGCGATTTGGGTTTTGATGGCGAGTTTTTTGAGGGTAGGGTGGGTGTTGCTGATCGCTTCGGCGAGATCGGGATAGGGGATAGCTTGAGAGTCAATAAAGGGTTGATTGAGGGCGAGATCGCTTGTGAGCGATACGGAGCTGATGAGCTCTATTTGGTGTCGTGCCATGATCGATCGGGTGTGTGCCGCCTCTAAATCCCCTTGGATCTGTCCCATGCGAGAGAGCAGAAGTTTTCTGTCGGCTTGTGAAGAGACCCCAGCCTCGATCCGTCTCTCCAGCATGGCTTGCAACCCATTGAGTTGTGATTTCCCCTCTTCGAGGGCACGAATCGAGAGTATCGATTGCTGGTACGATTGTAGCGCTAGGAGGAGTGATTCGATGAGCGTATAGCTGTTTTCACTCAAGGTTATGATGGCTTCTTGTTGTTGGAGGGCGGCGATATCGACCGAAGCATCAATTTTCCCCCCCGTCCATAGGGGCTGATCGAGACGAAACGCCGATCCTCTGCGAGAGGCGCTTTGGGAGATTTCAATCGATGGGGTGGGATAATAGCCCCATTTTGCCCCCTCCAAGCCCGCTTCGGCACCTTTAATCATCTGGCGCGATGCCTTGATTGTCGGGTGGGTTTCGAGTGTGGAGCGGATCAGGTATTCGATTGTGAGTGCTTCACTGGCAAAGGTCAAAAACGGAATAAAGAGGGCGAGGAGTGATAAACGAAACAGCATAAAAAAAGTGAGACCCCCGTGATGATGCGAAATTATACCATATAGCGACTCTGCTCCCAATGCTCCATTGCAGAGGAGGAGGCTACTCTCCAAAACCGTCTGTTTGAAATATATCTAAATCTAGTTGAAATCTCCGTTGACGAGACCATTGCAACACCACTCACCCGTGTCATGTCTGTCGTACGTTGGATAGTTAAGCCTCCACCTGATCTAGTTCTACCCCACAAGTCGATTGTGTCGACCGCTTTAGTTTACCCAATAACAGAATAACTCGCACTCGATTGAGCGCTAATGTTTCCTGCTGCATCAACGGTATAGAGATAATATGTTCCGACAGCCAATCCTGTCGTTGATATTGTCGTAGGTGTGTTTGCCGATGTTATATCCACACTGTTCCACAGATTATCTGCCGAGTTCGTGATACTAAGCACATCGTTTATAGTGACAGTGCTATTAACCAAGTATCCCGTGCCTGCTTCGCTGCTTTGTGCTGACACATCACTACTATTGATGTTAAGGGTCGCTGTTGGAGCTGTTGCGTCAAGCACATACGTTTTAGCTGCAGATGCTTCACTGATATTGCCTGCTGTATCGATCTGTCTAACTGCGTAGGTATGGGTTCCTTCCGTTGCATTAAATGATGTACCAGTTCCGTTAATCCATGTTCCGTTATTATCT
>JACXUF010000001.1 GCA_014764105.1 Sulfuricurvum sp.
TTGATTTCATCAAGTGCGTAAAGTCAGATACCATTATAAAAAAGCATAGCAAAAACTGTTCACATCTTCACAAAACAGCTCTCTTTCCCCTTTTACATTACAATCGTCCATATAAAATCGTGAGTGACAATTTTGGTATTTGCATAGTTTTATGGGGCAAAGAGTTAGACCTCTACGCAACGCTTGGGATCGCCTTTATACCGATGCTCTATTGCCATCACCAACACTTTATACTCAATCTCATTGCTCAATACGGCACGATCGCCCTTAAACTGGATCTCAAGCTTTATCCCTACCAAACCCCTCTTTTCTTGACAATGCGATGAGGGATAGTTTATAATGTCGGCATAAAAACAATGACCCATCAATGGCATCTCACTAGAAAACTAGCCGAATCAATCCACACTTTACTAAGGCTTTCACTGCATGAGCGAAAACGCAAAAACTCCCCGAAATAACTCGAAAAATCGTACCCATATCCCGGTTGAAGGGTTCACTATCGAAGCTCTCCGTACCAAAAAAATTGAAGATCTCCTTGAGATTGCTGCATCACTTAACATCGAAGATCCCAACGAACTCAAACGTCAAGATCTCGTTTTTGAAATCCTCAAAACGCAGGTTCAGCAAGGGGGGTTCATCCTCTTTACCGGTATTTTGGAAATCATGCAAGATGGCTATGGATTTTTGCGTGCGGTGGATCAGTCTTTCAGTGACTCGATGCACGACGCCTACGTCTCCAGCACCCAAATCCGCCGCTTTGCGCTGCGTAATGGGGATATCGTTACGGGGCAAGTCCGTGCACCAAAAGATCAGGAGCGCTACTACGCCCTTCTCAAAGTCGAAGCGATCAACTACCTCCCCCCTGAAGAGTCCAAAAAACGTCCCCTCTTTGAGAATCTGACACCACTTTATGCGTTGGAACAAATCAAACTCGAATACCAGCCGACCAAATTAACAGGACGTATGATGGATCTCTTCGCCCCAATTGGTAAAGGACAGCGCGGACTCATCGTCGCACCTCCGCGTTCGGGAAAAACCGAACTCATGAAAGAGATTGCCCACGGTATCACCAACAACCACCCTGAAGTTGAACTCATGGTTCTCCTCGTCGACGAACGTCCCGAAGAGGTTACTGATATGGAGCGTTCCGTCAAAGGGGAAGTGTACAGCTCAACGTTTGACGAACCGGCGAAAAACCACGTCAAAGTTGCCGAAATGGTCATCGAGCGTGCAAAACGCCGCGTTGAACTAGGCAAAGACGTCGTTATCCTCCTCGACTCGATCACTCGTCTTGCCCGTGCCTACAATACCGTGACTCCGAGTTCAGGAAAAGTCCTCTCTGGTGGGGTCGATGCCAACGCTCTGCACAAACCAAAACGGTTCTTCGGTGCAGCGCGCAACATCGAAAACGGCGGAAGTTTGACAATCATCGCGACCGCCCTCATCGAAACTGGAAGCCGTATGGATGAGGTCATTTTCGAAGAGTTCAAAGGGACGGGCAACTCCGAGATCGTCCTCAGCCGTAAAATCTCCGATCGTCGCATCTTCCCTGCGATCGATATTCTCAAATCTGGGACCCGTAAAGAGGAGCTTCTCATCGGACCTGAAATCCTCCAAAAAGTGTTTGTTCTCCGTTCGATGCTCCACAAACAAGAGGACGAAGTCGAAGCACTCCGTTTCCTATACAACACGATGCTCAAATCAAAATCGAATATCGAATTTCTTGAGAGCATGAACGCGGATTCCAAATGATGGTAACACCACCGAAGCTACCAGCACAAGTACCGGAGAAGTTTAACCTACCATGACTATCGGCGTATTCGATTCGGGACTGGGAGGTCTCACAATCGTCGCCACAATGCTCTCGCACCTCAGAGGCGCCGATATCATCTACATCGCCGATACGGCAAGCGCCCCTTATGGAGAAAAGTCCCCCGATCAAATCCGCGATTTTTCTATCCGTATCACCGACTATCTTGTTTCCAATTATCGTATTGATGCCCTCGTCGTCGCGTGCAATACAGCTACATCCGCCGCCATTGCCAAACTGCGGGAACGCTATCCCAACCTTATTATTGTCGGAACTGAACCGGGTCTTAAACCGGCCATTTCTCACTCCGTTACGAAAAATGTGGGGGTACTAGCGACTCCGGCAACGCTAAATGGCGAAAAGTACAAAGCACTGGTTGCCAAGTTGAGTGAACATTACCATGTTCAGGTATTCGAGCAACCCTGTCCTGGGCTCGTTCAACAAATCGAAGCAGGAAAAGTCGACACCCAAGAGACCCTCTCGATGCTAGAGGGGTGGCTCTCTGAGATGCGCGATGCCAATGTCGATACCATCGTACTGGGGTGCACCCACTATCCGCTTGTCAAAAAGTCGATTGAGCAGGTTATGCACCGAGCGATAATTTTTATCGACAGTGCCGAGGGGGTGACAAAACGGCTCCTCACCCTATTGGAGCAAAAAGGGCATATCAACAGCGGTTCAACGACATTAGAGATTTTGACTACCGGAGCGATTCAATCTAGCATGGTTGAGAGTGTCTTAGGCGATAAATTTAGCATTGGCATGATAAAGTTACCAGACTAAAACGTTAAGAGGTCAACGTGAGCACATCTGAAGTACTGGCACTCAAATACCGTCCACGCCGTTTCGAAGAATTGATCGGTCAAGAGAGTATTTCCCAAACCTTATCCCTCGCGCTCGACTCCAAGCGTCTCTCTCATGCGTACCTCTTTTCGGGACTTCGCGGGTCGGGAAAAACCTCTACCGCACGGATTTTTGCCAAATCTCTCATTTGTGAAAACGGTCCCACCTCCACACCATGCGATGTCTGTTCGCACTGCGTTATGGCAAACGAAGGGCGCCATATCGACATCATCGAGATGGATGCTGCTTCCAGTCGCAAAATCGACGACATCCGAGATCTGATCGAACACACCAAATACCGCCCTGCAAGCGCCAGCGCCAAAATATTTATCATCGATGAAGTGCACATGCTCACCAAAGAGGCGCATAATGCCCTCCTCAAAACCCTCGAAGAGCCACCAGAATACGTCAAGTTTATCCTCGCGACGACCGACCCACTCAAACTCCCTCCAACCATTTTGAGCCGTACTCAGCACTTTCGATTCAAACGGATCAGCCACCCCAACATCGTACACCATCTCAGCCATATTCTCCATTTGGAGAACATCGAATACCAAGCCGAAGCGCTCGATATTTTGGCACGTAGCGGTTCGGGAAGTCTGCGCGACACCCTCACCCTCCTTGATCAGGCAATCATCTACTCCAAAGGGTTTGTAGATGTCAAAACGGTCGCCGATATGCTGGGGCTTCTCGATCCCGATTATATCAGCCGATTGTTTGACGCTATTTTTGCCAAAGAGCGCACAACTGTGACCGCTATGCTCCAAGAGCTTGAAGCATATGAATCGGAGATGGTGGTCGACGAATTGATTGCCTATCTTAAAGAACGATTATATGAAGGGGATCACCGTTTTAGCCCGCTGGTGATCGAGCGCTTTTTTCGTATCCTCAGTGATGCCAAAACCCTCTTTGCGATCAATGCCGACGGCGGGTTTGTTGTGAGCCTCGTCCTCTTTAAAATGATCGAAGCACTCAAGATCAAAGAGATCGACGAGATGATCGAATCGCTCGAATCACGGGTCACACACCCTTCTCCGATCAAAACCGCCGCACCGATCGAGATCTCAAAACCCCAGAATATCCACGTCACACCAACGCCCCCTCCGCCAAAAACGCCGTTTGAGCAGTTGTGCGTCCTAATCAGCGACCGGAGCGCCGAACTCGGTGCAAGCTTTAAAAACAACGTCTCTTTCCTCTCGTTCGAGAACAATATCCTCACGTGGGAGAGTTGCGCCAAAGGAGATGACAAAGAGCTCCTCAAAAACAGCTTCGGTATTATCCGTCAATTTGTCCGTGAAATTTTCGGAATTGATACGCAGATCAAATCGCAAGGTTGCACCAAAGTTGCCGAGGTAGAAGTATCACCAAAAATTCATACCCCCATTGAAGAGCCTACGGTCGATGAGACTCCGATCCCAGAACCAGTCTCGATGGTCGAAGATGTCGAGATCGGTGTTGGAAGCTGTGTGAGCCAATGTGATGAGAGCAGTGTCAAAGAGTTTGATGGCACAGATGTCCTCAAAGAGCCGATGATCGAAAAAGCGGCAACCCTCTTTGAGGCGACCAAAATCACGGTTCAATCTAAAGTTTAGCCATTTCCTTGCCATTAAGACCTGATGTTACGCACTTTGCGAGCAAAGCCCGCAAAGTGGCATGGACAAATGTCCATACAACCCCATAAAGATTGTGAATTTATCTCTTCGATATCGACCAAAAACGCTTCATCGGCATTCCATAGATTGACACCAAACAGAATCAAAGCGAGCAAGTTAGATCAAAGAGTCTAAATTTACCCTTTTCCCTTTGCTATTTTGTTTGACATACTCCACAATCATCCCATGAAATCGCGCGTAAGCTGCAGAGAGTTGTACGGTGTCGAAATAGCCGCGCACCCCCGCTTCGCACCACTCCTGCAGCTCGTCATAGCTATCAAACTCATACCCAAATGCATTTAACAGCCGTGCGGTATAGGCATCGACGACCATCACGGGACGGGCGCAAGCGTAGCAGAGGATAGAGTCCGCTGTTTCTGGGCCAATCCCTTTTTGCACTAATAGCCACCCTCTATCGACGCTGAGGGCAAAGGTCTCGAAATCACCAAACTCCTCGATCATATTATGTGACAAACTGATGAGATTTTGAGCTTTGGCTTTGAACAAACCGCTCGGACGGATCAGCTCCACCAACATTTCGGGATGGGTTTGAGCGAGGAGATCGGGGGCTAAAATCTCGGTACGACGGAGATTATCAAGAGAGATTTGCACCCTCTCCCATTGGGCATTTTGGGTGAGGATCGCTCCGACAACGACTTCAAAAGTTCCATACTCTGGCCACCACAACGGCGGAGAGTTTTTGAGCAGTTTGAGGCGTTCTAATGCGCTAAAGAGTTCAAAAGAGTCGACAAGCTCCACGCTACTCTTCCACCCACGCATCTGTTTTGTAGATACGCCCGTCATCGAAGATTTTGAGTTTGAACGCGTCGATACATTTTCTCTCTTCGAACGTCATGATTGCGATTTGGAGGATTTTACGGCATTTTTCGGGGACTTCAAACCGTCCTGATACCCCCATGAGAAATTTTTCGACAGGTACCTGAGCATCCATCCCGATCACATTGTCCCTACAGCCAGTGAGTCCAATATCGGTGAGATACACCGTGCCCCTTGTGATCTGAAAATCATCACTCCCCACATGGGTGTGGGTTCCAATAATCCCCGAAACCTCCCCTTGCAAAAGCATCAACATCGCCCGCTTTTCGCTGGTCGCTTCTGCATGAAAATCGAGGAAGATATGATCCACTCCGTCGTTTTTGAGTTGTGTGACGGTGTCACGGGCACATCGAAAGGCATTATCGACATAAGGCATCCCATAATGCCCCATGATGTTGAGCACCGCAAGGCGTTCACCCGCAACGTCAAAGATACGGCATCCCGTCCCTTTCACCCCATCGGGATAGTTGTGAGGGCGAAGCATCGGGAGCGATTCGAGGAACGGCTCGATCTCTTTTTTGTCCCATGTGTGGTTCCCGCCACTCATGCAATCGATCCCCATTCCAAAAAGTTCCTGAGCATTTTTGATCGTCACCCCAAATCCATGCGATACGTTTTCGCAGTTGGCAACGACGAAATCGATCCCGTATTCCCATCTAAGCTTCATGAGATGCTCTTTGATCATGCTCCGTCCCGGACGACCGACAATATCTCCAATAAAGGCTAATTTCACTCTTTCTCCTCTGTGAGTTCATTCCTCAAGTTTCCAGCTTCGTTTCTATAGCGACCGCTGTTACCGTATTCAAAAAATTTCTGATACCGTGAATGGATCGACTTGAGGCGCGTGGCATTGCGGATCGAGGATCAATTCAACCATGACCTCATAGTGGGCGGTGTGAGGAAACATATCAAAGAGTTGCACACGGTTAATCGTATAGCCCCTTAACGTCTCCAAATCTTTAGCCAAACTCATAGCATTACAACTCGAATAGAGTATCCTCTCACTCCCGACACGAGTAAGCCATTTGCAGATTTGCTCCCCTAATCCGCGACGGGGAGGATTGACGATAATAATATCGGGCTTTTCCCCTGCTGTCGCACTGAACGTCGCCGCATCGAGCGACTCGAAGCGAAGATTATTCATCGCCAACTGAGCCGCCGAATCTCGGGCGCACGCAATCGCCTCAGCCTCGATCTCGATCCCAACGATCTGACGATCCGGTGCAGCACAATGCAGAGCAAATCCCCCAACACCGCAAAAAAGATCCCACACGATTTTCGGTTTGCTCTCCCCTGTCCATTCGGCGGCGGTTCGGTAGAGCTTCTCCGCTACGTCAGGATTGGTCTGAAAAAAGCTTTTCGGTCGGATATAAAAGGGGATGCCATTAAGCCGCTCTTCCAAACGGTGCTGCTCGGTTAAAAATATCTCCTCATCCCCCTCCAAAATTGCCATATGAACGCTCTGGATATTGACTGTCACCACTTTGAGTTCGGGAGAACGTTCGAGCAAATCATCCAAAGCGTTTTGAAGCCGCCCGATGATCCCATGAGATCGAAGGACAAAACGGAGCATCATAGTGCCGTTGCTTTTACTGCGGGTGAGGAGGACATATTTGAGCTCCCCTTTTCGCTTTTTGAGATCGTACCCTTTGATTTTTAGCTCACGCAGCCACTCTTGAACAGTGTGCAAAACCCTCTGCATACTCGGATCATACAAGGGACACTCGATCAAACTCACCTCTTCGGAGAGCCCCAAAACGACCCCATCAATCGTCGGAGTGGCAACCATCTTGGCTTTGTTTCGAAATCCTTTGAGCGGAGAGGTTGCCGGTTTGAGCCATTCACGTGGCGCGTATGGATCCAAAAGGGTGTGCAGATGCTCATTTTTGAATTTAAGCTGTTCAGCATAGTGATAATCGATCCAATTACACGATCGACACTGATAGGCATCAAAATAGGAGCAAAAACTCATAGTTTACCTTTGGCGTTACGGAGATAGTGCAACACCGCTCCGATCAGATCATCATCGTCTTTGCTCTTGCTTTGCAACGTCTCTTTGACACCGTTTTGATACTCTATGGTAATGTTTTGGTTGTAATTACTCACCATTTTGATTTTTTTCTCGATACACAACAGCTTGATCACCATAATCTCGAAAAACTGTTTTGTCGGAGTATCAGGTTTGCCGAAACGATCTCCAACCTCTTCTTCGATTTCGTAAATCTCATTTAGCGATTCACACTGACTAAGACGGCGATAGAGCTCAAGTCTCAAACGCTCTTCACTCACCACTTCATCGCTAATAAATGCACTAACGGTAAGTTTGATATCCACTTTGGCACGCACGGCAGTTGTTTGGTTGGTGAGAAGTTTGATCGCATCCTCCAACATCCTCAAATACAACGCATAGCCGATATTTTTAATATGACCGCTTTGGGCGTCACCAACGAGATTCCCCCCGCCGCGAATTTCGAGATCATGGTACGCGAGCATCGAACCGCTTCCAAGAAACGAATTAGATTCGAGTGCAACCAGCCGTTTTTTTGCCTCTTCGGTGAGATGGTCTTTGTCATCGACGATGAAGTACGCATACCCCTCGATATGCCCCCTTCCGACACGACCGCGAAGTTGATGCAGATCCGCCATACCAAACCGATCAGCGCCGTCGATGATCATCGTATTGACCGTCGGCATATGGATCCCCGATTCGATGATTGAGGTGGCAAGGAGTACATCGTATTGGCGATCAGCAAATTTAGCCAACTCCTCTTCAGTTTGGGTTGCACTGATTTGGGAGTGGAGGATAAGGATACGCAGATCAGGGAGGATTGCTTTGAGCTCTCCCGATTTGATGATCATCGAGTCAATCGAGTTGTGGACGTAGAATACTTGACCGCCTCGACGTAGCTCGCGCAAAATCACCTCTTTAATCAGTTTCTCGTCGTAGTTTTTAACAAACGTCCGCACCCCGAGCCTCTCAGACGGCGGAGTGAGGAGTTCGGACATCGTTTTGATCGAACTAAGGGCTTGATTGAGACTTCTGGGGATGGGGGTAGCACTCATGCTGAGGAGGTGGACGTTCTCGTATAGCGATTTGAGTTTCTCTTTTTGTTTTACCCCGAATTTATGCTCCTCATCGATAATAACCAATCCCAACTTCGCACAATTCACCCCAAAAAGAGCGTGCGTCCCGACGACACAATCGAGCTCTCCTGACTCTAACGCTCTAAGTGTTGCATTTTTCTCTTTGGTAGTAACAAAACGATCCAGCTTTGCCACCCGTATCCCAAACGGCACCAAGCGCCCTTTGAGTGATTGGAAATGCTGAGAACTAAGCAAGGTCGTCGGAACGACGAGGAGCGATTGGAATCCCCCCTTTGCGGCGGTGAAAATCGCGTTCATCGCCACTTCGGTTTTCCCGAATCCAACATCTCCGATCAGCAACCGATCCATAATCTGCCCCGAAGAGAGATCACGCACGATCTCACTGATGGCACTTGCTTGATCGATCGTGTACTCAAATCCCGCAGCAGCTTGGAATGCTCTTAGCTCACCCGCATCGACGGACATCACAGAGGCTTTCATCAGCGCACGACTTGCCGCGACCCCGACAATCTCGGAAGCGATCTCAAAGAGGCGTGCTTTAACCGTCTCTTTGAGTTTACCGAAGCTCCCTTTACCTAAACGATCGAGAACAGGAAGAGAACCAGTTGCAATGTAGCGATCAATCGTGTTGAGATTTTCGACAGGGAGGAGGAGTTTATCATCCCCCATATATTTGATGACAACAAGATCTTTGACCCCTCCGAGGATTTCGGCTTGCTCGATCCCGACAAATATCCCCACTCCATACTCTTCATGGACGACATAATCACCCACTTTCAAATCATCAAGAAGGATCGAGGTACGGCGGCGGCGACGCTTTTTCTCATGGCGGTTGAGAGAGAAGATGACCTCATCGGGACCGATTAGATTAAGAACGATCCCAGACCTTTTTACCGTAATTCCCTTCATATCAAAAATTCCCGCCGCTTTGAGCTGGGCATCGTTTGCGGCGATCAGGGTGATTTTTTTGTCTTTATGGACACTTCGAAGAGTCTCGAAATCCCCGCCACCCAACAGCGCATACCGCTCCGATTCAGGGAGAATCTCCACTTCGAGCCGCTCGCGTGGTAAAACAGGCTGATTAAGTCCATAAGCTTCATCAAGGAGACTTTTCATCTCACGGATACGAGCAACCTTTTTCCCCTCACACAAATCGACTCCGTATTCCCCCAATACCCAAAAACCAAGAGACGCAATGTCTTTGACAAAACTGTCGCTAACGACATTAGCAATCGCTTTTTCAAAATAGTGATATTGCTCACCGTCAAGAGAGAAAAAGGCGCTCGTTACCTCGATGCTTGCCAATTCTTCTTTCTCAGTTCGCTGAGTTTCGACATCAAAAGCTTTGATCTCTTCAATTTCATCGTCAAAAAGGCTGATACGGTACGGATTGCTTTGATTGGGGACATAGATGTCGAGGATGTCGCCGCGATGGGATACCTCCCCCTCCATCTCCACCATATCGACAAAGGTGTATCCCCAATGGATCAGTTTCTCTTTAAATCCATTCAGATTGATTCGGGAAGCGAACTCGATGGTCTCGCTTTGGAGCAACTCAGCACACGGCATCGGGAAAAGGAGCGTTTTGAGCGGTGAAATAATAAGTGGTTTATTAGATGCCGTGTAATAGGTTCGCAGTGCGGCAAAAAGGGCAAATAACTCTTCGCTAAAAGGGCGCAAATCGTCTAAATATGTCGCACGAAAATCGGGCAATACGATATGAGGGATCTCTAAAAATGTCGATACATCGCTTAGTTCCGAGGCTTCTTTTGCATCCTCGCACACAAGGATTTCAGGAAGCCTTTTGGGATTATTTTTGACATATTCATACCATCGCGCTTGTGACATTCATCCTCTTTAAAAACGTCTCGGCTACACTAAATGAGCCGAAGACCAAATATTCTTTATTCGTGTCGATTGTTTCAAATGGGAGATAGGGAATACCCATATCATCTAATGCCCCCTCAAGATCCTCTCGCAAAACGACTCGCCCCTCACTCACCTCGATGATCTCAACTGATTCGATGATCGGTTTTAAAATCCCTAATATCTCTCGATAATCCTTATCTTTGTAAGTGTTATAGATCAATACCACCTTTTTCCCGTCATATGCGCGAGCAATCTCCCGTGCCGCAAGGGGGTTATGCCCCACATCAAGAGTGATATTAGCGGCTATAGGGCTGAGGCGACCAAAGAGTGCACTCTGATCAAATAGCTCTTCTGAGGCTTTATACCCTAATATCTCATACGCCACCATTGCCAACATCAAATTAGTGCGCAAATAGTCGCTAAGAGCATTTTTCGTGGCAAGGTGCAAAGCAATCTCTTCGATAACTGGCGTTAAACGCTCCGTAAGGATATAAAGCTCACACCCTTTTGCCTCCGCAATCGTTTTGGCTATCGTCTCTACTTCGGAATGTTTTTGCTCCCCCAGCAATGCCATACGCTGCATGCTTCGCAGTTTCGTTGAGGCAATCGACTCAATCGATGTCCCTAAAAACGCAGCATGATCATAATCGATAGGGGTAAAGATGCTCAGTGTTTTAGGAAATGCTGCCGTGGCATCAAACTCGCCTCCCAATCCCGCTTCCATAACAACGTACTCACACCCCTCATACACCACCATCGCCAAAAGGGTCGTATATTCAAAATAGCTAAGTGCCTCTATATCATCGTCGGACAAAAGGGCAAGGAGCTTTTGATGCGCGACATCCAGCGCCTCATCACAAACATCCGCACCGTCCAACCAAATCCGCTCATTGAAGTGCAAGATATGAGGCGATGTATAGTGCCCAACCCTCTTACCTGCACGACTCAACGCCGTGGCTAGGAATCGCCCCGTAGAGCCTTTACCGTTCGTTCCGACAAGATGGATGATTTTGGGAGTTGGCAATGCCCCCTCAATCATACGGTACACTTTGGGGAAGCGCTCATAGTCGATTGTATCGTAAAAAAGGGGCTTGGTGGAGAGAAAATCGTCTAAATTCATGCAGGCTCGACGCGGTTTCGCCCTTTGCGTTTGGCATCATAAAGCCGCTCGTCGGCACCGTTCACCAACAATTTAAGTGAAGGAAAATCACTGCGCTGTGCAACACCGATACTGACACTTACCGCAATCCGCTCTCCTTGATACATAAAATGGGCCGCTTCGACATGAGTGCGAACTTTTTCGCAAAATACTTTGGCTCCTGAAAGATCGGTATCCCCTAAAATAGCCAAAAATTCTTCCCCCCCATATCGTCCAACAATATCACTGATTCTAGCTTCTTCTTTTAAAATTTTTGAAAACGCCATCAATACAGCATCGCCTGCTTCATGTCCGTAGGTATCATTAACCGCTTTGAAATGGTCCAAATCAAGCATGGCGACACAATAATTGCGCCCATGACGCGTATATTCGGACTCTTTAACATTCAAAAATTCTTCAATCGCCCGTTTATTAAACAACTTGGTCAAGAAATCTTCACGGGAAGCCTGAGCAGCAGCCACCAACTCCGATTCCAATGCCGCGATCTTTTTACCCATCTGGGTCACTTTTTCGTTGTGCACTTTGAGGTCTTTACTCAACACTTCAACTTTTTTTTCCAATGTACTGGCAATCTTATAAAGCCGCTTATGCGCCGTTTTGAAATCGGTCGGTTTGTTATTCTCCAGCGCTTCGAGATCCCGTTTTACCTCTTTGATCTCAACACTGGAGTTTTCGCTTCGCTCGATTAAATCGATCAGCTGCACCGAGAGCTTTTCAAGGAGAACATCTAACGCGCTCACCATCTCTTCAACGCTCTGTTTATCGAGCGCAACACGCATAGCAATTGCCATTTTGAGCTCTTTTTCACACTCAGAGGTTGCAACATACGAGGGGTTGTCACGTAATTTTTGAGAAAGATCGATGGCAGTTTTATCCATCGTCGGAGCGATGGAGGGGACGAGAGAAGAGAGGAGGAGACGAACCGTCTTGGCATAATCAACCCCCTCATGAGAGCTGTTTTGCAACGATAAATTCTCGATTGTATGACGCAAGTTTGAGGTATCAACCGTCCCAAACTGCGCTAACTTCATAAAAAATGAGTCGTCATAGAGGGAGAGAAAATTCACCCACGCTTGCTTAAGTAGCTCGATCTGAGTCGCCCCACCCTGAGATTCCAAAATAGCAACTGTTTTTTTCGCTAACGCCGAAGCTTCTGGATTGTGAAGCACATCGATACTAAGTGCCATTTGCTTGGCAAGTGAACTCAGTAATTCAACTAAAATCGACGCTTCGCTAGGGTTAAGACGGGACATTTTGGAAATCAAAAAACGGATTAATTCGGCCGTCGTCCGAACACGGTATTGTTTGATCTCATCTGCCGTTTTTTTATCGAGTAAAGTGACATAACGATCGATCCCACTGCAATCTTCTACAGCAAACCCCGCTTTTTTGGCTTCGGCACAAAACGTTTCGGCATAGGTATCGGGAGTCCACACTTTCCCCTCTACTTTTAGCCGCTCAACGGTGTTACGAACGATCTGATTGATAGTCATATTTACCCCTTATTTCGAGTGTGCACCCTCTGCTACGACTTGCGCAATAAACGAATCGATCCCCTTTTGCGCCCCTTCTCGAATCGCTTCAAAACGAGCTTGGTCGGTGATAATCGCATTGGGCTCGATCGCGAAATCATACAACCCTTTTGTTCGATATGTCTTTATCTGTTCTCCAGTAATCATATCCGTCTTCATGACGACTGATGTTCGATAGGTGATAATATACCCGTCGGTATTGTAACGCACCGGTGTAAAGGATACACTTTCAACCCCAATTTTCAGATGGGTTTTGGAAGCGCTTTTGGATACTAATGCACTCCGAAATTTGGTGATCACCGCCCTATCAACAGCATCTTTAATAATCACGGTATTTTGGGGATCTTCCATCAAAACAACAACTTCGGTACTGACACTTTCACCTACCCCATTTTGTGCAAAATGGCTCGCTGGCTGATAACCGCATCCACTCAAAAGGATCAAAGCAATCAGTATCCAATATTTCATTTTCACCCTTTAATGACAAGGTTTACAAGTTTACCAGAGACCACAATCGCTTTGACAATCTCTTTATCCTTGATCCACTTCTCTACCGATGCTTTTGCCATCTCGATGATTGATGCTTCCGATTCGTTAACACCCACTTCGATAGTGGCACGATTTTTACCGTTTACCGAAACGCCCAATGCAACACTATCGACTTCAAACACCTCTTCGCAGATATGTTGAACACCGAAATTTTTACTGCCAAATAACGTACTGGAGAGCTCCCAACAAATATGGGGAACAATCGGCTCCATAATCGAGGTCAAAATCCAGTACCCTTCCGTCCATACATCACGGTTGCTTTGTTCGTTTAGTGCATTCATCGCTTCCATTACACCGGCAATCATCGTATTGAACGTATGACGCTCACCGTATACCTCTTGGGCCCGTTTGAGGGCTTCGTACACTTTTTTGCGTGCCGCTTTCTCCTCTTTGGAGAGGGAAGCATGATCAATTACCGGTAACGTTTCGGTAACGTTGACGTTTTGCGCGCGGTCGGCAAACCGTTTAAGGAATCGAAACGCCCCCTCAACTGCACTATCATTCCACTCCAACTCTTGAGTCGGAGGTGCAGCAAAGAGGATAAAAAGACGCGCTGTATCGGCACCGTATTTCTCCACCAGCGCCCCCGGATCGACGGTATTCCCTTTGGATTTCGACATTTTTGCACCATCTTTGAGGACCATCCCCTGCGTGAGGAGGTGCTCAAATGGCTCATCGGAACTGATGTATCCCAAATCACGCAACATTTTCGTAAAGAAGCGAGCATAAAGGAGGTGCAAGATCGCATGCTCGATCCCGCCGATGTAGTGATCGACACCCATCCAGTAATCGAGTGCTTGTTTATCAAACGCCTCTTGAAAATCATTTTTAACCGTATAACGGAGGAAATACCATGAGGATTGGATGAACGTATCCATTGTATCGGTCTCACGGATGGCAGGTTTGCCGCATTTTGGACAGGTGCAATGTTTCCATGTCGGGTGGCGCTCAAGAGGGTTCCCCTCACCGTTAATCACAACATCTTCAGGCAGTGCGACTGGAAGGTTAGCTTTGTCTTCAGGGACGATTCCACAAGTCTCACAGTGGATCAACGGGATCGGAGCACCCCAGTAGCGCTGACGGCTAATTCCCCAATCTTTAAGACGGAAGTTGATCACTTTTTTCCCGAGTCTGTTTGATTCGAAATGGTCCATGATCGATGCTTTAGCGGTGATGTTATCCAAACCGCTAAACGCTCCGCTATCACAAAGAATTCCCGTTTCTGTATAGGCAGATCCGCTCGGCAATTCCCCTTTAGTTGGGATAACAACCGCTTTGATCGGAAGATTATATTTTGTTGCAAACTCGTAGTCGCGATCATCATGAGCAGGAACCGCCATAACTGCACCAGAGCCGTAATCGGTTAGTACAAAATTTGCCACCCAAACCGGCACCTTGGCTCCCGTGAGCGGATGGATAGCATTGATCCCCAGATAGACTCCCTCTTTTGGACTGGTTGCACGGTCGCGTGCACTCACCCGCTGCATCGCTTTGATGGCTTCACTGGTTGTATCATCTAGCAGACCAAAAGAGAGCATATGACGGACAATCTCATGCTCTGGAGCTAATGCGGCGTAGCTCACCCCGTAAATGGTATCGGGACGAGTCGTAAAAACATTAAAGCTTTGGTATGCTACTCCCAATCGCGCTTCACTCTCCGAATCGAGTTTAAACGCAAACTCCAAACCATACGATTTACCAATCCAATTCTCCTGCATCGTCAAAACCTGCTTCGGCCATTTCCCCTCAAGCGTTTTGAGTGATTCAAGAAGCTCTTCGGCATAATCGCTGATTTTAAGATAATACTGATACATCTCTTTTTGGACGATCGGAGTTCCGCATCTCCAGCATCCGCCATCCACCACTTGTTCGTTTGCCAAAACGGTCAAATCGTGGGGGCACCAGTTGAGAAACCCTTGCTTGCGATAGAGCAATCCCTTGTTGAACATATCGATAATAAAACCCTGCTCAAACGCCGTGTATTCTGGATTTGATGTTGCAAACTCACGCTCTTTAGAAAACGAAAGTCCTAAACCTGCCAACTCACCACGCATGGTTGCGATGTTCTCGTAGGTCCATTTTTTCGGGTGAACACCGTGTTTGATCGCCGCATTCTCCGCCGGCATCCCAAAACTGTCCCATCCAATCGGATGAAGAACATTAAACCCCTGTTGGCGGTAGTAACGGGCAAATGCGTCTCCGATCGTGTAGTTACGAACATGTCCCATATGGATACGTCCAGATGGATAAGGGAACATGCTGAGGACATATTTTTTCGGTTTGGTAAAATCATCGGATGGTTCATGCGCTTTGATGGCAGACCATTTATTCTGCCACTTAGCTTCAATCTCTGCAGGTGAATAATTCAAAAAAAGCTCCTATTTTATTCGTAATTCTCTTTTATTTTAGCGCTCTCGATAAAAAGCATAATTATGGCGAAAACGTTCGCAATCATAGCACCGATAGCCAATGACACCGCCCAACCGACATTGCCGACCGCTTCCATATAGATAAACGCCGGAATCAAGTGCAAATCGGCGACTAATGAAGCGGCCAAAAGCTCCGCCGCCAAAAGGTTACGGACACCCAATTTCAATATGGTTGAAATAAGGTTCAAACTCGCCGCCACAAACAGCATGATCGATGTATGATCGTATAAAAATTCCGCCGTCGAGGTCAAACTCATCAACGTAAAAAATACATAAACTACCTTGCCCCAATCCATTTCATCTCCTTTTAAACTACACCTTGTTCAAATTGTGCACGAAGACGCTCTTTTTCCGCCGCTCGCGCTGCTTTCTCTGAGAGTTTAGCACGATACGTTTTAAGATTAAACCCAAGTACCTCCAATAACGGAGATGCAACAAAAATAGAACTATACGTCCCAACCGTAACACCGACTAAAAGTGTATATGCAAATGTGTGAATAATCTCTCCACCAAAAACGAATAATGTTACCAATACAATCAAAACGGTTAGCGATGTCAAAACGGTTCTTGACATCGTTCGCGTAACAGATTCATCGATAATATCATTAACCGTTTTAGCAGATGAATCACTAATCTCCTCACGGATTCGGTCAAATACAATAATCGTATCGTTGATTGAATATCCTAAAACCGTTAGCAAAGCGGCAATTACATCAAGATTGACATCCAATCCCGCCAAAGAAATAGCTCCGATTGCTATCGTCAAATCGTGTGCCAATGCCAAAACTGATGCTACCGCAAATCGCCATTCAAATCGCACAGCTACATAGATCAAAATTCCGACAATAGCTAATGTTAAAGCCATAATCCCTTTTTCGCGGAGTTCGCTTCCAACTTTTGCACCTACGATATCGACACGACGAATTTCAAAATCACCTGTCCCAGCGAGCTGATCACGAGTAACGTCTCCAATATCTTTTATAACACTTTCGGAACTGTTTTTAAGCCGAATAACCACTTCATCTGGAGAACCAAATTCATTGATCGATGCACCTTTAAAAATTGGGTTGCCTTCAAGTTTTTTTCTCATCTCATCAATAGGAGCCTTTGTCTCATATTTGACTTGAATGATAGTACCACCTGCGAAATCAATACCAAAATTAAGCCCTTTTGTAAAAATTAAAAAGAATGAACTTAGTACCAGTATTAACGAAACAGCCATCGCTATTTTTGATTTTTTCATTAATCCTATTGGTTTGCTGTATCGAAACAATTCCATTATTTACCCCGTTTGACACCAAACCATTTGGCGGTATCTTTGGATTTTTCGATTCTATCTTGCAACATTAGGTATATCCCGTGCGTACCTAAAATAGCGGTCAACATCGATGCTAGAATTCCAATACTAATCGTAATTGCAAAACCTTTGATTGCCCCTGTTCCATAGACATACAAAGCCACTGCAGCGATTAATGTTGTCACATTAGAGTCGGTAATAGCACGCATCGCATTTTGATACCCAACCTCAATAGCACGCTTGATCGATGATCCCTCTGCCAACATTTCCCGTATCCTTTCATTGATAATGACGTTAGAATCGACCGCCATACCGACGGTGAGAACGATCCCAGCCATCCCCGGCAATGTTAACGTTGCACCAAACAAAGCCATTACCGCAACAATCAAAAGGATATTTACCAAAAGTGCAATATTGGCGATTACCCCTGCACGACGATAATAGACCATCATAAACAAAACGACAAGACCAAAGCCAGAAACCAATGCAACCATACTTGCCTTGATACTATCAGCTCCCAAACTCGGTCCGACGGAGCGTTTCTCCATCATGTAGATTGGAGCGAGCAATGCACCCGAACGTAGAGCGATCGCCAAATCGTTTGCCTCGGCCATCGTGTAGTTTCCGCTGATTTGACCACTTCCGCCTCCGATCCGCTCGTTAATCACCGGAGCCGAATAGACTTTGCCATCCAATACGATCGCAAGCCGTTTACCGACACTTTTACCAGTAAAATCACCGAAAATCTGCGCCCCATGAGCGTTGAGAGAGAAATTGATAACCGGACGGTTGTTTTGATCATACCCCACTTGGGCATCGGTGAGCATCGTCCCATCCAAAATCGGGATTTCATTTACCAAATGTTTGATCTGAGGTTGCAAAGCATCCTGCAAAATCAGATCCCCATAGCTCAGCGCCTCCGCATCGCTCATATCTCCGACACGCATAGCGCGATCTTCATCAACTGCCATCAGTTCAAGCTTTGCCGCACGGGAGATCAACTCACGGGCGCGCTGCTCCTCTTCGGGTGTTTTGATCCCCGGAAGCTCTACGAGGATTTTATCGACCCCCTGTTTGGCTACAGTAGGTTCTGCCAATCCAAATTGATCGAGCCTGTTTCGGATCGTCTCGATTGCCTGATCAACGGCTTGGAGCTTCAACTTTTCAACCGCTTCTGGGGTCATAGTAAGAGAGTATTTCCCCTCTGTCGCTTTCACCACCGTCCCCTCAAGGGTCTTGAGGTGCTCATCCATAGCGGTCGCATCGTCACTATCGAGGAGCTCAAACGTCACTTCCCCCTCTTGGACACTCAACCCTTCGATCAAAATCTCATTATGTTCACTAAAATGTTTGATCCCCGAAGCGTATGCTTTGATTTGGGAATTCACCGCTTCTTCGGTTTTAACCCCCAAAAGCATATGAAGACCGCCTTGCAAATCCAATCCCAAAGTAATCTTTTTTCCCTCCGAGCTTTGGGTGAACGACGGGATCGAAAAGATAAGACCGAAAATCGTCGCAGCGATAAGGATAATAACGCGGTAATTAAGCTTCATCCTCGTACTTTCGTGCAACCGCTTCTTTGACCAAACGGCCTTCGGTTTCGTTGTTGAATTTCACGGCAAAAAAGTCCCCTTCCACTTTTTTGATCTCGACAATCAGACCGCCGCTGGTCACTACTTTGTCCCCTTTTGCGAGAGACTCGACCATCTCTTTGTGCTTTTTAGCCTGTTGGTTTTGGGGGCGAATGATCACGAAGTACATAATCGCGATCAAAAAGACAAATGGGAGAATTTGAGAAATGAATTCCATTGTACAACCTTGGTTCTATAAAATTGGGGCATTATACTCAAATGTGGCTAACAGCGCTATAATTCCTCTATGAAAATACCACTACTTTCCCGCCGCGAGCTGATTTCCTCCGTTGTTATCGCCCTCGCGTTCAGCGCATTTATTTACTTTGAACATTTTGGACTGAGCTCCAAAATACTCAATACTATTTTGGGATTAGGGGCACTTTATGGATTGCTGTTTGGCACCAAAAAAACAATCCTCCTCAGCGGTTTCTTGATCGGGTTGCTATGGTGTTATTGGATCGGTTTTAGTTGTCAGTATTATGGTTTTAGGTGGGCGACATGGCTAGTCGCTTTGGGGCTTGGGATCGTTTATGCCCTCTATTACGGAACAATGGCACTCACAACCCATCCTCATCTACGAGCACTTATCCTTTTTGGTCTCACCTTTGTATGGCCGATGGATTTCAACTGGATGCAGCCTGAAATCATTTTTGTCGAAAGCTATATGGGGATTGAGAAATGGCAATTCGCACTGATCGTGTTTGCCATAGCTTCCACCGTTTGGTTTCAGGGAAAGACAAAAGTGCTCCCCCTCCTTTTGCTACTCGGCACCCTTCAAAACTCTTACACTCCGCCTCCGATTCCAGATGTCAAGATCAAACTCGTCTCCACCAATATTTCCCAAGATTTCAAATGGCAAAGTGAACGGTTGAAACAAACTCTCAGTGAAAACTTCGCAGAAATTGACAATGCGATCGCACAGGGGTATGATCTCGTCGTCCTTCCTGAATCGGCATTCCCCCTCTACATGAACGAATACCCCGATATCTCTCAAGCCCTGGTCGAGCGATCGCTACGCATTTCGATCCTCACTGGAACGCTCCACAAAGAAAACGGTCTCAACTACAATGTCTCCTATCTCTATCAACAAGGGGATCTTACCGTTGCCAAAAAAACGATCCTTGTCCCATTTGGCGAGTATATTCCCCTGCCGGAGTTTGTGAGCAGGTGGGTGAACCGTGAAATTTTCGGGGGGGGTGCTGATTTTGTGACAGCAGAAAAACCGACCGATTTTAACATCAACGGGGTGAGTTTTCGCAATGCAATCTGTTATGAAGCGACCCGTCAAGAGCTTTATACTCCCGAAGTTCGCTACATGATCGCGATGAGCAACAACGGATGGTTTAAACCATCGATCGAACCGACTGTGCAAAAACTACTCATCCGTTTTTATGCACGAAAAAACAATACAATCGTATTCCACTCCGCCAATGGCGGAGGGGGTGGGATCGTCTATTAGCACGCCAAAATAAGGGGCAAGATTCTATTACTACCCCTTTTCTATCTCCTCAACCTGCTAGATAGCGCAGGCATTCACAGACATTCTCGTGTATTTCGATAGAAATCATAATGATATTGCAATACGATATCAGTATTACTTCCACAAAAAGTTTCTATGCCCCATATCTGATCACTCCAAAGAGAAGTGATCCAATGAAAAAGAGGGCTATTTATGAGTGTATTATAGCATGGAATCAATACTTTGGGATAACTGAAGATTTTAAATGGAATGTGGATGAAAGAGATTCTCCCTTTGCTGCTAAAAGAGAGATCTGCTTCTAAGGAGTAATACAATGAAAAAACATCGGATGTTCGCTCATTTGACATCCAACTAAGCGTATCGTAGAGGAAAAGGGTAAACGAACGGTAAATTCGTTTTAGTGACGCACGTTAAGATTATTCGCTTTGATCGCATTGATGATCGATTGAATCTGTTTCATTTTCACCTCTTCGTCGTCCATGTTATGGATCGCTTCGAGATTGAATTCGTTCAGTTTCATATCCAAATAACCAGTATCGAGTTTTCCCTCGATAAACCCAAATTATGCAATACTTTTACCTTTATCGGCATATCATCCTCACCGTCGTATTGTTTGCTCTGATTACGGCGATATCCCTCACATTCCGTCAACAGATCGAGATGGTCAATATTATTTTGATCCATCTTCTCCCCGTCATCGTGATTGCTCTGCGCGGGGATATCCGAACCACGTTTATCACTACCACCATCTCTATTTTACTTTTGGCACTCTATATCCCTCCGACGCTCAGCTTGATCGTACATGAGATGATTTATATCTGGAGTTTTATTATCTTTTACATTGTGGGGTATATCATCACGATACAAGCCAAACTGATTCACCTCAACAGCATGAAAGAGATTCTCTATCACACCCTCTCGCATGATCTCAAAACTCCCCTCTCCTCTATCATGGGAAATTCACTTTTATGAAAGAATCAACTCCAATCAAACTCACACCGACAGAGTTCAGCCTCCTCAAATATCTGATGCTCAACCGCAACCAAGTTCTCACGCACAGTAAAATACTCAAAGAGGTATGGGGAGTAGGGTATCAGCATAAGATGCAGTATTTGCGTACCTATATCAATTCCCTGCACAAAAAAAATCGAACCTGATCTCACCTCTCCCATCTATATCCAAACGGAGCTTGGGGTTGGATACCGATTTGTTTGCAATAATCCAAATTAAAAACTGACCTTACGCACTTGATGAAATCAATGGCAAAAAGGGTAGTTTTCTGCCATATCCGAAAGATATGGCAAGCTTTAGGGGGTTGTAGGGAGATTTGCCCCTGATGCTTTACGGGTTATGAACGTAAAGTGTGTAACATCGGTTAAAAACAGTAATTTAGTATGGTATATTGTCTTTTTTCCGATTTGTTATTATACTTACCAAAAACAGGAATACTACATGAATATCGCTTCTAACATCACTGAGCTCATCGGCAACACTCCACTTGTCCGTCTCAATACTCCATCCAAAACATCTGGCGCAACGATATTGGGAAAATGTGAATTTATGAACCCTACCAGTTCGGTCAAAGATCGTATCGGTTTTAATATGATCAAAACGGCGATGGATGAGGGAAAAATAAACAAAGAGACTCTAATCATTGAGCCGACAAGCGGAAATACAGGGATTGCACTCGCGTCCATTTGTGCAGCACTTGATCTCAAACTCACCCTTACTATGCCTGAATCGATGTCGATCGAACGTCGCAATCTTCTTCAGGCGCTTGGTGCCAACCTTGTTCTCACTCCAGCTTCACAGGGGATGAAAGGTGCCATCGATGAGGCCAATGCACTCGTTGCGGCAAATCCTAATGCCATTATCCTCCAACAGTTTGCCAACCCTGCCAATCCCGCCATTCATCGTGTCACTACCGCCCAAGAAATTTTGCGTGATACCGAGGGGAAAATCGATATTTTTGTTGCCGCCATCGGAACTGGAGGAACCATTACAGGAACAGGAGAGGCACTTAGAACAGCTTTGCCGAACATTCAAATTATCGCCGTCGAACCCAAAGATTCCGCCGTCCTCTCCGGCGGCAAACCAGGACCTCATAAAATCCAAGGGATTGGAGCGGGTTTTGTACCCCAAGTACTCAATACCAATCTCTACAACGAAATCATTACCGTAACCAACGAAGAGGCTATCGCCGCATCCAAAGCGCTTGCCAAAACCGAAGGGTTGTTGGTAGGGATCTCAGCTGGGGCAAATGTTCACGCCGCATCACTAATCGCCGCGCGTCCTGAAAACAAAGGGAAAGTAATTGTCACGATTTTATGCGACACGGCAGAGCGCTATCTCAGCACTCCGCTATTTGAAGCATAATGCTCTTAGAGACGATCCGGTGCGATTTTGGGGAGGCACTTCACCTCTCCTATCACCAACAACGGCTGGATAGATCACTCAAACAGCTCGGATGCTCTACCCACTATGATCTGCACGCACTTATTTCTCCACCCAATGACACACTCTACCGATGCCGTTTTCTTTACGATTCGCTCCAATATTCGGTCGAATTCATCCCCTACACGCCTCGATCTGTCACGTCTCTTAAACTTGTTTACGACGATACCATCGAGTACCCTCTCAAATACTCCGATCGGGCGCACTTAAACACCCTTTACGAGCTTAGAGGTGTATGCGATGATGTGTTGATTGTAAAAAACGGACTTTTAAGCGACACTACGATCGCCAATATCGCCCTTAAAATTGATAATCGCTGGTACACACCTCAATCCCCTTTATTGGAGGGGACGACAAGGGCTAGACTCATTGATGATGGTTTTTTATTAACCGCACCCCTCACCCCTTTTGATATTGCCAAAAGCAGCTCTGTCGCCATCATGAACGCCATGGTTGGATTCTTTGAAGTCGAAAATGGTATAATTCGCCAAAAACAGGTTTGAATGCATGTTATTTGATATCATTAAAAGCCCTTCATATGCACAATTGATGAAAAATCATCTGCGAGACATGTTGATTTATCTGTTCGAAAATGATCAAAATTTCGGTATTTTATGTAAAATCGAATATGTAACTTTCGATCCTCAACTCCCCAAACATGTGAGTGATGAATTTCGAGCGATAACCCTCTTTTTTCTCGCAGGGTACACGTTTGAAAGCGCCCGTATCGATGGCGATACTCTGATTTTTGAAGCGGGATTCGGTCAAGAGAACATCGGAAGTTTTGTCTCCGTCCCTTTGCTCTCTATCGTACAAATTATTATCGATGATACACCAGCATTTGTCAATCTTGCACTTCCACAAGAGCATCACAACTTGGTTAATATTGAGAAAAGTGAAGGGATTCAAAATTCGATGAGTGCCCTCTTATCGAATCCAGAAAATCAAAAGTTTTTGAAGAAAAAGTGATACTACACCCCTCTGCCCTAAGCAAGTCAAAGGGTAGCGGGGTGGTCTATTAGAGCTTTAATCCCAGCAGGTAATTAACAACATTATCGATAAACGCATCGTGTTTACGCTCTTTGCTGTAGGCGATGTAAAATTTGCGCTTGATTTTATAGTTTCTTATCCGCGCTTCAAACAATCTTCCCTCTTCCACCTCATCACTGATAACGTGGCGGGAAATAACCGATACAACTGGACGTGTGGCATCTTTAGGTGAGCGCATTAGCGTCTCCTTAATCGCGGTCGAACTCGCAACAACTCCGATTACGTTAAAACCTGAACACTCAACTCCAATCTCTTCAAACACTTCCGCCGTCAATTTACGGGTATGGGAGTTCTCATCACGGCAAATCCAATCAAATTTGTACATATCCTCTTTACGAAGCTGTTTTGGGATCGGCTGATTGGAGAATACAACCAACTCATCCTCTTCCCATTCACGATAAATTAATCCGTCGCGAAAAACAGGAGATTCAATCAAGGCGATATCAATTTTTTTGTCCAGTAGCTGATCGATAATCTCTTCGGAAAACGCAACACGGATATGCACTTCGTTGTTGATTTTTTCTTTGAGCTGTCCCAAATACGACGGCAACACATAGTTTCCAATCGCATACGAAGCACCGACAATAAAGGTAAACTCTTTATTAATAATCTTGAGTACCTCTTTTTCGGAAGTTTGAATCGCTTTTTCAAGCTTGGTAGCAATCCGATAGAGATCTTCTCCCTCTTTCGTAAGCCTAATCCCATTCTTCTTCCGCTCTAACACACGCGTATCGAGATAATCCTCGATAAATTTGATCTGCTGTGTCACCGCAGGCTGTGAAATACCCAGTTTCGCCGACGCTTTAGAAAAACTTTTTTCACGCACCACCGTTAAAAAAGTCATCAATTTGGCAAAATCTTTTAACACAATAATTCCTATAAGTTGAATGAATAGTAGTATTATAACCCAATATTATAATCAATGCAAGAGTTATCATTCTATTTTTATATTTGCAAAAAGGCGAATTTAAAAAACAGAAAAGTTGGGCTATAATAAATCCGTACTAATAACCACGATCAAGGCAAAAACGGCATGGATGACATTCTTTCCACTCTTAACGAAGCACAACGGAGTGCGGTGGAGCAGATCGATGGTCCTTTGCTTATTCTTGCGGGGGCGGGGAGTGGCAAAACCAAAACCATCACGACACGACTGGCGTATCTTCTTGATCAAGTCGGTATCCCCGCTGGTAATATTTTGACCCTCACCTTTACCAATAAAGCGGCAAAAGAGATGCGGGAGCGGGCAATGGGGCTTATCACCCAAAGCTCATTCCCACCACTACTCTGTACGTTTCACAAATTCGGACTGCTGTTTTTAAAATTTCATATCCATTTGCTCGGACGAGGGAATAATTTCGTCGTAATTGACACTGACGACAAAAAAAAGATCATCAAAAAAATCAATGCCGATTTACCGACCGCGTTGATCGCGAGTGAAATTTCCCGTTATAAAAACTCGCTCATTAATCCTGCCGAAGCGTATGCTCAAGCAGAGCTGACCAACTACAAACATATCGCTAAAATTTATGAAGAGTACGAAGCCTATCTCCTCGCAAACAACCTTGTCGATTTTGACGATCTGCTCTGTCTCACCTACAAATTGCTCGATGAGCACACCGATTTATGTCGCCAAACCTCTGAAAAATACCAATACATCATGATCGATGAGTACCAAGACACCAATGAACTCCAATTCCGATTACTCCAAAAACTCTGTTCTACCCACAACAACCTCTGCGTAGTAGGGGATGATGATCAGAGCATTTACGGATGGCGGGGAGCACACGTTCGCAATATCCTCGAATTCAATCACGATTTCGAAGATGCCATGGTGGTCAAACTAGAGCATAATTACCGCTCGACACAGCCTATTTTAACCGTTGCCAACGCATTAATTGAACACAACCGCTCCCGTCTTGGCAAAACCCTCATCGCCACCAAAAGTGGAGGCGATGACGTTCAAACCATCACTTCGCACGATGAGTCCGAAGAGTCCCAAAAAATCGCCAAAGCAATCAAAGGGCTTATTGAACGTGGTGTCCGTCCCAACGAAATCGCCGTGCTCTATCGTATCAATGCCCTAAGCCGCTCACTCGAAGATGGTCTTAACCGTGTCGGTGTCCCCTACAAGCTCGTCGGCGGACTCCGTTTTTATGACCGAGCGGAGATCAAAGATCTAATTAGCTATCTAAGGGTTATTACCAATGTTCATGACAATTTTTCGCTGAAACGGATCATTAATAAACCCAAGCGGGGGCTTGGAAAAGCAACCATCGATAAAATCGAGCTCTCCTCCATCGAAGCAGGGAAATCGATGTTTGAATTTATCTCCACCCTTAGTGACAACGAACTCGAATCGCTTGTGCGGAAAAAATGCGCAGTAGAACTGCGCGATTTCGTCTCCGAAATTCTCGAACTTCGCCGCGTCTCCGAAGAGGCGATTTACCACTTTATCGATCTTCTCGAAGAGCGATTTAAAATCAAAGAGGCCCTTCACGGACTCCCTGATGAAGCCGAAAAAGTGGCCAACGTCGATGAGTTTTACGGACTCTTCCGCGATTACGTTAAACAAAATCCAGATGCCTCGCTTCCGGAGTTTCTCAATGACATTACGTTGCAAAGCGATCAAGATCAGGTTGAGGGTGAAAGCATCTACATCATGAGCATCCACGCCTCCAAAGGGTTGGAGTTCGAACACATTTTCGTCATCGGACTCGAAGAGGGATTCTTGCCCCTAATCGGAGATGGCAGCGATTTAGAAGAGGAGCGCCGTTTGGGCTATGTCGCCTTTACTCGCGCCAAAACCCACCTCACCCTCTCAAACGTCGAGAGCCGTTTTTACAAAGGGCGCCGTACCGATCTACAAAAAAGCCGTTTTATAAACGAAGCGGGATTGTGCGAAGGATCGCTAATTGTGGAAAAAAATACCTCTTACAAAAAAGGGGATTTGGTGCGCCACAAAATCTTCGGTGCCGGACGGGTCGAGGGGGTGAGCAAAGCGGGACGGGAGTTCAAACTCTCCATCAACTTCGGCGGTAACAAACGGGAAATCCTCGCTTCATTCGTGGAGAAACTCTGATTGAACCGTCTCTTCGTCGCCTATAAACCTGCCAGAATCAGCTCCAACCAGCTCCTCGGTCGCCTTAAACGACGCTACGGAGTCAAAAAAGCGGGCTATTCTGGCACCCTCGATCCCTTTGCCAAAGGGGTACTCATTGTTGCGTTTGGTAATCACGGACGGTTGTTTCGTTTTTTAAACAAAACCCCCAAGCGCTACCGTGCGACATTGTGGCTCGGGGCCTACTCACCCACCCTTGATATCGAAAAAATCGAGACCATTGATCATGTCGCCCCAGTTAGTGAAGAGGAGATTTGCAACGCCTGCACCTCCCTCATTGGTGAGCTTACCTATCTACCCCCCAAATACAGCGCCAAAAAGATTGATGGCCGCCGTGCCTATGAACTGGCACGGGAGGGGAAAGAGGTTGATATGCGTGCTATCACCTCGACCATCTATGATCTTTCTCTTATTCACTATTGCCACCCTTTCATCACCTTTGAAGCGACCGTTTCCGAGGGGAGCTATATCCGCTCTATAGGGGAGATCATCGCTCACCGTCTCGGTTGCAACGGTTCTCTTAGTGCATTGGAGCGACTCAATGAGGGGCAATTTGTCTTTGAGAACGAAAAAGCCCTCGATATCAAAACTTCTCTATCCATCCCTAAAAATCGCTATAATGGCACATTACAAACGATCCTTTTAGGACAGCCTCTCCAACGTGATGATTTTGATCTCCGCGAGGATGGAATATACTGGATCGACAATGGCGACACACTCTCAATTATCGAGATCCATCCCGAGGGTGTCTCCTATCTACTAAACAAGGTTGAAGCATGCTAATCCTCTCCCGTAAAGCCGAAGAATCGATTATTATCGCCGATACCATCACTGTCAAAGTGGTCTCTATCGACAAAGGGGTGGTGAAACTGGGGATTGATGCCCCCCATAATATTCGGGTCTTACGTAGCGAGCTCGTCCGCGCCGTCGAAAACTCCAACAAAGTCGCCTCAAAAGTCAAAAAGGATGAATCACTTCTCCAACAACTTACCCAAAAATTCAAATTATGATCCACTATAGAGCCTACGCCAAAGTCAATATTTTCCTCAAAATTACTGGGATAAGGGGAGATTACCATACCTTGAGTTCCCGTTTTATGCAGGTTAATTCTCTTTTTGACACCCTCTGGTTTGAGAAAAAATCGACACCCGAATTTGAGATACGGGGAGATTTTGACTGCCCCGTCCACTCCAACACAATCTACAAAGCCTACAAATATCTCCAAAGCACTACCCACTCGGAGAAGCTCTCCCTCTTTTTTAAGAATCACGCTGTCTGCGTCAACAAAAAGATCCCCTCTTTCGCCGGTTTAGGCGGAGGAAGCTCCG
The DNA here is from genome assembly GCA_014764105.1 of Sulfuricurvum sp. Classification (GTDB taxonomy): domain Bacteria; phylum Campylobacterota; class Campylobacteria; order Campylobacterales; family Sulfurimonadaceae; genus Sulfuricurvum. Next base: position 28,150 of record JACXUF010000001.1, read on the forward strand.
ATGCAGCGACATTTCTCAAAATGTGTAACGAAGAGCTGGAGTTAGGTCTAAGCACCATTGAACTTGCAGATATCGGTGCTAATGTCGGTGCTGATGTCCCCTTTTTCGTCTACGGCTATGCAAGTGCAAATGTTAGAGGGATAGGTGAGATGGTTGAGCCTTTTGATGAGCCGCTGATCGATTTTGAGGTTATCACCCCCAACATCCGCATCAGCACTCCCGCCGTCTACCGCTACTACCGTGAGCACCTATATGCTCCGATTAGCACCGAAGAAGCCACCCGATTAGAATCAACCTCGTCTCGTGAGATACTCGATTCGATAAGCCCTCTTGAAGCAAACGATCTATACCGCTCCGCACTCGGATGCTATAGCGAATTAGAGGAAAAAGAGGGATGGTTTTTCTCTGGAAGCGGAAGCAGTTTTTTTAGAATCAAGGAATAAACATGGGCGAAAATATTGCCACCAATAAAAAAGCTTTTTTTGATTACCATATTGAAGAGAAATTTGAAGCGGGACTCGTCCTCAAAGGGTCCGAGGTCAAATCACTTCGTGCTGGACGGGTCAATCTCAAAGACGGATTTATCAAAATCGTTCGGGGTGAAGCGTTCGTATTTAACGTCCATATCGGAACACTCGATACAACCCACCGTTTTTATGCCCATGAGGAGCGAGGAAGCCGCAAACTTCTCCTTCATCAAAAACAAATTGACAAAATGTTCAAAGCGGTCGAGAAAGAGGGGTTTACCATTGTACCGCTTAGTATCTATTTCAACGACCGCAACATAGCCAAGATGCAAATCGCAATCGTTAAAGGGAAAAAGCTCTACGACAAACGGGAAGATTTGAAAGAGAAAAGCATTAAGCGCGATATAGAACGGGCATTTAAATGGGAATAATCTCAGGCTTGTTCAAATAAAAGGATAAGCTGGAAGATAATGTTGCCGCAAGAGAGCGCGGCAAAGGGATTTATTTGCGGCGAACCTCTTTAATACGTGCAGCTTTACCTGCAAGGTCACGAAGGTAGAATAATTTCGCGCGGCGTACACGACCACGGCGAAGAACTTCGATTTTCTCAAGGCTGTCACTGTAGATTGGGAATACACGCTCGATACCAACACCGTTAGCACCGATTTTGCGTACAGTAATAGTTTTACCAGTACCTTCTCCACGGATAGATATGCAGATACCTTCGTAATTTTGTACGCGTGATTTGTCGCCCTCTTTGATAGTTACTGCCAAACGAAGAGTGTCGCCAGCACGGAACTCTGGAACGTTTTTACTAGCGATTTGTGCTTGCTCGAAACTTGCAATATACTTATTTTTCATAAGATGTCCTTATTTGATGCTTTTGAAGCTGCTCCGGTCTGAAGTATTTTGTTTTGCATTCAGACAGAGACGATTTTAGTGCACGAATTCTACTATGATTTCCCTTTAAGTATTCTGATGGAACACTCATGTTCTCATATACAGGGGGTTTTCCAAACGAAGGAGCCTCCAAAAGTGGAGATTCGAAACTCTCATGCTCCAACGACTCACTGTTTCCCAAAACCCCTTCAATGTTTCGAACGATCGCATCGGTCATTACGAGCGAAGGGAGTTCCCCTCCCGTGAGGATATAATCGCCGATACTGAACACTTCATCTCCAAAGCGCTCAACCACCCTCTCATCGATCCCCTCATAGCGACCGCTCACAAAAACCACATGAGTTTTTGATGAGAGACGCTTGGCATCGTTTTGGGTGAATTGTTTCCCTACTGGAGCAACAAAAATGATATGTGCATCTTCGGGCAATGTTTTCAGTGCATCGAACAACGGCTGAGGGGTCATCACCATCCCTGCACCGCCACCTACAGCAGTATCATCGACTTTGTGATGTTTTGATGTACTAAAATCTCTGGGATTGAGATAGGCGACCGAAAATTTCCCCGCTTCAATTCCACGCTTGAGGATAGAGTCTTGGAAATACCCCTCGATCAGATTGGAGAAGATTGTAACATAGGTAAAGTGCATCAGGATGCCTCTAACAGATCCAATCCGCCCTCTACCGATATGATTTTTGCATCGGGATTGCTGGAGAGGATAAAATGGTCAATGTAAGGGATTAAAAACGTTGCCGCCATCCCTTTTTCAACCCATACACCCTCTGTTGCCACCAACAGATAATCTTGTGCGCCAATCCGTTCAATCTCCTGAACTTTCCCCAAAAGGTTTCCGTTTTCAACGACACTGGCACCCAAAAGATCAAACCAGAAAAATTCCCCTTCATGCAAATTACATCGCTCACGTGTCGCTTCAAGTGTGGTATAAAGTTTAGCACTGGTAAGCGCTTTTGCTGCTTCGGGGGTATCAATCCCCTTGAACCGTACTAATCCCCGCTTCGGATTATACGAGAGCAACGTAATCTCACTGCCGTTTTCTAGGATAAAGGTCGAATTAGGGGCAAACTGTTCAGGAAAATCGGTGAATAGGTTTAGCTTCATATCCCCTTTTAGACCGACGGTGCGACCCAGTGTAGCGACATGAAGAAGATCAGCGGGCGCTGAATTACAAAAGCGGTTCGACATTAATTCGGTAACTTTTGCCATCTTTGGCTTTGCATCCAGAAATAACGGTCTTGATTGCACCGATCATTTTACCCTCTTTTCCAATCAACTTACCGACATCGGCCTGATTCGCATACAAAACGATCTCAGTCACTTCGCCAGCTTCATGGGACTCTACCCGAATCTCTTCGGGATAGGAGGCGATGAGTTTGGCAAAACCTGCGACGAAATCGGCTACCATGATTATTTACCGGTAATTTTTTTAACTCGGTCTGACATTTGAGCACCAACGCTCAACCAATAGTTCAAACGCTCTTCATCTACTTTGACAGTGATAGGGTCTGTCATCGGGTTGTAGTAACCGATCAATTCGATCCAACCACCATCACGACGTTTGCGACTATCGGTTACCGCGATACGGTAGAAAGGTTGTTTTTTGCGTCCCATACGGGTAAGACGGATGACTGTTGCCATAGTATATTCCTTGTGTTTTTTTGTTTTCACGTTAAAGCAACTTTACAGAGTGTTTTGCCCACAAAAGCAAAAGAAAAACCGTAAAATCGCTTGAACGCTAAAAGAGAGATTCTATGAAATCACCCTTTTAACGCTCATTTGGGATCAGCGTGGAAACTGCATCCCTTTCATTTGTCCAATTATACTTTGGAGATTTTTCATCCCCTCTTTACCTGAGAATTTTTTCGCCATTTTTGAAGCATTTTTGAACTGCTTCAAAATACGGTTCACTTCGATGATATCCAAACCGCACCCTTTCGCCAAACGGGCTTTACGGCTGTTGTTGAGCAGTTCCGGATCTTCCCGCTCTTTCAGCGTCATTGATGAGACCAACGCTTTGATCTGTTTGAGCTGAGTAGAGTTTTCCAAATCGAAATCTTTAAGTGCCGATGCCATACCACTCATACCTGGGATCATCCCCATGATCGATTTCATGCTCCCCATTTTTTTGAGGCTCTCCATCTGTTCTAGGAAGTCGTTGAAGTTAAACTCCCCTTTTTTGATCTTTTTGGTGAGCTGTTTCGCTTTTTTCTCATCGATGACCGATGCGGTACGCTCAGCAAGCCCTTCGATATCCCCCAATCCCATGAGACGGTTGACGATACGATCTGGTAAGAAGATTTCGAGATCTTCCATCTTTTCGCCCGCACCGATAAAGCGTAGAGGCACTTGAATCTGAGAGGCGATACCTAGAGCTACACCCCCCTTTGAATCCCCGTCGTATTTGGTGAGGATGACCCCATCAATCCCGATTTTCTCATTAAATGTCGCTGCGGTACGAACCGCATCTTGCCCTGAGAGTGAATCGGCAACGTAGAAAATCTCATGCGGGTTGGCTACCGCTTTGATCTCTGCTAATTCTCCCATGAGCTCATCGTCGATTGCCAAGCGCCCTGCGGTATCGATCAAAACAACATCTACCAACACTTTTTTTGCGTGATCTAATGCCGCTTTAACCACTTCGACTGGGTTTTTGGTCGCATCGTCGGCATACAATTCCACATCAATGCTGGCACACACTTGACGAAGCTGCTCCACTGCCGCTAAACGCTGCAAGTCCGCTGCGACGACGAGAACTTTTTTCTTTTGGCGCACTTTGAGCCAATTGGCCAGCTTCCCTGTTGTCGTTGTTTTACCCGATCCTTGCAATCCGCTCATCAAAATGACGGTTGGAGATACCGGAGCGTATACGAACCCAGATTTTCCTTTGACATCCAAAAGAGCGTACAAAGAGGTGCGAAGCGCATCCAAAAACTGATCTCTACCGATACCGCTTTGTTTCGTTTTGATCTCAACGGAATCAATCAGCTCTTTGACGACTTTGTGATTTACATCGGCTTTTAGGAGCGCTTTTTTAAGCTCGCCCAATGCTTTGGTTAACGCCTTTTCATCATCGTAAAAACGGATTTTTCGGATGGCGGATGTAAACGATTCGGTCAGCGTATCGAACACTTTGGCTCCTAATGGGTGGTTTTACAGGGTATAAAAATTTTCGAATTGTACTTAATTTTTTCTTGATTTAGACTTTATTGTTTTCTACTTTTTATGCTCGAAAAGTAGCAAAAGATCATATCGTGATCCAAGAACGCCCGCGCAACTCCTTGTGACACCGCCTAGAGCAAGGTCGCTCGCAGTAGCGTGAAGCGACCGCCAGAGATTTGTCGCAAGGCAATTTTCTTTTGGTACTTTTCTTATGAACCGATGTTATGCGCTTTACGCTCATAGCCCGCAAAGTGGCAGGGACAAAACTCCCTACACCACCCAAAAGCAGATAGAAAAGGACTTAAACAGTATTAACTTCCAAAATGGGCGAAAATCTTCGGTTCCGGCGCTTCAAATGTCTGACCTAGCAACGTCACTTTTTTCGCGTGGAGCATCACCCTCTTTGACGGATGTCCGCCATAACTCTCATCTCCAATAATTGGATGTTGGACAAATTTCATGTGGGCGCGGATCTGATGCGTTCGTCCGTGATGAATAACCAACTGTACTTTAGTTTTTTTCGCCGACACCTCAAGCGGTGTCACTTCAGTAATAGCGGGTTTCCCTTTTTTAGAGACTTTGGTATAGGCTTTGTTCCCCTTTTTTTCGGTGAATAGAGGCTGATTGATCACCATCGGCTCACTCACAATCCCATCAACCCAAGCAACGTACTCTTTATACACTTTGTCTTTTTTAAATTCATCAATTGCTTTTATCCGGAACTCTTCGTTTTTAACGAGCATCAACACACCGCTCGTTTCGCGATCAAGCCGGTGAAGAAGCTGCGTGCCTTTAAACTGTCGTTCGATCTCATCAGAATTGACGAATGAGGGCTTATCGACGACAATGAGATTATCGTCTTCAAATATAGGGCGCACTTTTTCCACTTTTTGGACGATAAAAATCGTCTTGGGACTGATCTCACCCCGCGCGATCATCACTTTGTTGTTGCCCACATAAACCAAGCCGCGATCGATCAGCGATTTGGCCTCAGAGTTGGATATACCCTCTTGCTGTGCTAAGAGCTTATACGCTTTTGGTTTTTCCATTTTATTTCTCCGTTAAATAGTCTACGACTGTTTGCAGATCAACACTTCCGTTAATCTGTGAGTGAGGCAGTAACTCCGCTTTTATCAGTGCCTCTTGAATACCCTCCAAAGAGGTAAATTGTACATGAGAAACATATTTAAAAAGCTCACGCTGTAAAAACACCTGCTTACCGCTAATAATCTTGCACCCGAATGTTGCGGGTTCAAGAGGATTATGTCCACCGATGGGTACAAATGCTCCCCCCAAAATCGCGACATCGCTAATAGCGTAGAGGTTGTTGAGCTCTCCCATTGCATCGACTAGGATAATGTCACTATCCATACTCTGCGTCTCACTCCAGCACGAAAAACTCATTTGCGGTGCCGCTTTGACGATCAACTCTCCCACTTTGGCGAACCGTTCGGGGTGGCGGGGGACAACGAGGAGCTTGCTAGAGGGATTATACTCACGATACGCGACAAAACCTCGGATTATCCCCTCCTCTTCCCCCTCGTGGGTACTTGCAGCGACGATAATCGTCCCTTCTGGTTTAGAATACTGCTTGGTTGTCTCGATCTTTTGAGCAAGCTTAATATTCCCGATCACTTCGACGTTGTGTGCTCCCAAAGCAATAAAGCGCGCCATATCTTCGCGGCTTTGGCAAAAGATGCGGTCACACTGGGAGAGTAATATCCGGTAAAACCACCGCATCCGATAGTATTTCTGAAAACTCTGATCACTGATACGGGCGTTGAGGGCTACTACCCGCCCACCACGCGTACGGACCAAACGAAACAGCAAATACCAAAACTCCGCTTCAAGCACCACCACCGTTTTGGGTCGCTCGATCCAAAACCACAGCCAAATCTCATAAGGAAGATAGCGAACTTCCGCCGCATATTTAGAAGCGGCTTCATACCCTGTATGGGTAATAACGCTTATGGCGATTTTTTTATCCCTCAAATGCTCTAATATCGGAGCAATCGCTTTGGCTTCACCAAGCGAACAAACATGAAACCAAATATCATACGGCAAGAAAGGGGGGTTATTGACCCCAAAAAACCGTGATGGGATAGAATCGCGATATTTTTTTTTGAACGAGAGGAGGATTAAAAGAGGGAGGACGACGATGTAAAAAATCGTCGCTACACCCGTATACAAAAGATCAAAAAATACGTTACGCACCGATTGCGTCAGAAGACTCTAAAAATAAAATGCGACCGCAGTGAGGACACAGGGTGATCTCCTCACCTTTGATAACATCGCTGTACACTTTATCGCTCACCGCCATATAACACCCCATACACGCTTGGTTACGTACTGGCACAGCTGTTGTATTTTTCGCCCAGCGACGGATTTTTTGGTAGAACGACAAACCCTTTTGGTTCATCGTCCCGACCAATGCCTCTTTACGTGCGAATACCTCTTTACGCTCTTCATCAATCCGTGCCAATTTAACATCAACGTCTGCTTTAACCGTTGAAAGAGTCTCTTCGATTTCGGTCGCTTTTGCCTCAAGCTCGTCAATTTTGCCTTGTTTGTGATCGATCAGTTTTTCCAAACGCTCGATCTCTTCATTGGCGAAACTCACTTGCTCTTTAGCAATCTCCTCTTCAAGTTGGAGCGATTTCATCTCGCGTTCAGTTTTCACTTCGGCACTTTTACGACCATTCTCTTCGAGTTTAGCTGAAAGCTCTGCAAGGTGAAGCTCGTTTTTGTGTTTTTTGATCTGCTCGTCTTTGATCTCTTGTTTCAACCTATTGATTTCATTAATAATACCGTTTTTGGTTGCCAATAACGCTTCATACTGAAGATTCGCTTCTTCGATTTGCGGCTCAAACGCATCAATCTCTTTGTCAACGCGAGAGAGCTCAATCAATTGTTCAAGGTGTTTATTCATACGGTTCCTTTTGGAGTTACACAATTACCTAATACAGGGCTTGGATACGCCCTTTTACACTTAAAGATAGGTGAAGGGGTTTTTTGATGGTGAAATTATAACATTCAATCCTAATTTTTCCAAATGCTTTGCCAAAACATCACCAAAATAACGCTCGCTCTCATAATGTCCGATGTCAATCATCGAGAGTCCAAGAGATGAAGCCTCCATCGCATCGTGGTATTTAATATCTCCTGTCAAGAAACAATCGGCCTCAATATTACGCATCAATGATGCCCCTGAACCCGTCACCAACGCACAGGTTCGGATGTGTTCATGACATTTAACTCCACGCAGATGCTCCATACCCAATGCTGTTTTTACGTTTACGGCAAACGTTTCATACGTCTCATCCACCCCCAAATAGGCAATAAACCCCTCTTTGGCTATGATCGGATAGCCCAAAATTTCACTCGCAACATACTCATTGAGATGGGTTTGGTCGAAATTGGTGTGCATTGCGATATTGGCAATGTTTTTACGGATCATCGGGGCAACGATCTTTGCTGGGTATTGGTTGAATTGAAGCTGTTTCAACCCTCCAAAGATAATCGGATGATGGGTGATCAATAAAGCATTCTTTGGAATTGTTTCAATCAGTGCCTCATCAATGTCGATGCTCAGCACTACCGTATCAATCTCTTGGGCAAAATCACCAACCAATAATCCAGAGTTGTCCCACCCCTCTTGAAGTGCAAAAGGGGAGAGTTCATCCAAATAGGCATAAATCTCTTTCACTCTCATTTCTCATAACTCCTTTTATGCCGTTTGAGACGGACATGCACCGCTTGTGCACCTGAAAATGGATCGGAATATTTAAATTCAAACTCCCCTAATCCCTCTATCAGATCGAGAAGCTTTTTGTACCCATAGCTTCGGGGGTCAAATTCGGGCGATTTGTTGATCAAATTTTGCCCAATTGCCCCCAAATACGACCATCCCGCTTCGTTAGTCGTATCCTCAACTGCGTTGCGTACAAGAGCCGAAAGTGCTTTGTGATCGGGTTTGATTTTCGGGGTATGATCCTCTTTGTAGTTTTGGGTACGTCTAAGGTTTTCGGTGTAAATGAATTTGTCACACACCCCAATAAATGCCTTGGGCGTTTTTTGCTCCCCAAATCCATACACTTTAATCCCCGATTCGCGAATACGGCTCGCCAAACGGGTAAAATCGCTATCACTGGAGACGATACAAAAGCCGTCAAAATTTTTCGTGTAGAGTAGATCCATCGCATCGATAATCATCGCACTGTCGGTTGCATTTTTCCCTGTAGTATACGCAAATTGCTGTATCGGCTGCAGACCGTGCTCAAGGAGGGCACTTTTCCAACTTTTGAGCCGTGTATCGGTCCAATCACCGTAAATCCGTTTGACACTGGCAATCCCGTGAGAGGCAATCTCATCAAGTAATCCGGCGATGATAGAGGGTTGAGAATTGTCCGCATCGATCAATACAGCCAAACGTGCCTGATTATCAACCACGATGAGCCCCTAACGACAATAACGCTTCACGCGCTTCGGGAAAATCGCTTTGCAATTCAAGGGCACGCTTATACATCGCCCTAGCCTCTTCGATCTCATCCATATCGACCAACAGATTCCCGTAGTTATAGAATGTTTGAGGATAGGCATCGTCAATTTCAATCGCTTTGAGATAGTGATCTTGGGCACGCTCGTACGCCATCTCGCCTCGATAGAGCGAAGCGATCGCATTATGGGTCAAATCGTCATTTTCATCGAGCTCCAAAGAGCGCTCGTACAATTCGATCGCCTGCAACCGATCTCCCAGTTTTGCGGTGACGAATGCTAGCTTATTGAGTACTTCAGGGTTATTGGGATCGATTGCAAATGCCTCTTGAAGAGCCAATTGAGCCGCTTCCAACTCCCCTTTTTCATACGCGCTGTCTGCGTTGTCAATCCATTGTTTGATATTGATCGGTTGTGACCCACTCTTGACGTTCACTCCATTAGATGGAGGGGATTGATCCTCCAGCGTTTGGACATGTCGATAGATCTGATATGCGAAAAAAAGTGTCGCAGCAAACATCAAAATTTGAAATGTAGACATATTGTTCCTTTTGTGTAACCATAAGTATAATATAATTAGGGTTAACTAATCAAAACGGTAACCGCTATGCCTACAAATTTAAAAAACCCAGCACTTTATATCAATCGCGAGCTCTCATGGCTCCAATTCAACACACGCGTACTAAAACAAGCGCTTAACGAATCGCTCCCTCTATTGGAGAGACTGAAATTTCTCGCTATCTATGGAACCAACCTCGATGAGTTTTATATGATCCGGGTCGCAGGGCTCAAAAAGCTCTTTAGCGCAGGAGTCAACGTCTCCGGAGCAGATCGTTTTACTCCACTTCATCAGCTCCGAGAGATTCGAACCTATCTGCATGAAGAGCAAAAAGTGGTAGAGCACTGCCTACTCGATATCATGAACCGTTTGGAGAAGGAGGGGATTTTCTTCAAGCCCTATCGTGAAACGACCCTAGAGCAACGGAAAGTTCTTGATCGCTATTTTCACGAGAACATCTATCCGGTTGTCGTCCCGATTGCCGTCGACGCTACCCATCCGTTCCCACATCTGAACAATCTAAGTTTCGGGCAAATCGTCAAGCTCAGAGACAAAGACGATAGCAGTATTGAGCGCTACGGTATCATCCGTATACCTCGTGTTCTACCGCGATTCGTCGATATCGATAACCGTATCTATATTCCGATCGGTAGTTTGGTCGCCGAACATATCGGTGATCTTTTCCCAGGGTATGAACTCATCAAATTCTCTGCGTTCCGAATTACCCGCAATGCCGATATCGCCATAGAAGAAGAGGAGGCAGATGACTTTATGGAGATGCTCGAAGAGGGGCTAAAACTTCGTAAAAAAGGGGAGATTGTCCGACTGGAACTCAGCAACCACGCCGATGATGATCTGCTCAACTTTTTCAACCGTCATGCTAACGTTTTCAAAGATGACATCTATCGCTTCACCACCTACCTCAATTTGGGTGCATTATGGCAAATAGTAGGAAACAAAGACTTCGCCCATTTGACGGCACCAAGTTTTAAACCTCGCAACCTCCCGCCACTCGATTCCGATGAGAATCTGTACGCTATTTTAGACAAACAAGATTTAATACTATTTCATCCGTTTGAGAGCTTTGAACCAGTAGTGCGTCTGATCCAAACTGCAGCCAAAGATCCCGATGTCGTCTCTATACGAATGACGCTCTATCGCTCAGGTTCTCAATCACTCATCGTCCAATCTCTCATCGCCGCTGCCGAATCGGGCAAACAAGTCACTGTTATGGTAGAACTAAAAGCCCGCTTTGACGAAGAGAATAACCTCATTTGGGCAAAAGCGCTGGAGAGTGCTGGAGCGCATGTCATTTATGGCATTACAGGACTGAAAGTTCATGCGAAAGCGGCGTTGGTTACCCGGCGTGTCAACGGTAAACTCAAACAATATGTCCACATTGGTACCGGAAACTATAACCCATCGACCGCAACGATCTACACCGATATTAGCTACATGACGAGCAACGATGCCATTACCTATGACATGACCCGCTTTTTCCACTTCCTCACCGGATTTAGCAAAAAGGGGAAACTTGGCGAACTCTACATGGCGCCGACACAGATTAAACCAAAACTCCTCTCCCTTATCCATAATGAAACCCGGATGGGGAGTGAAGGGGTAATCATCGCCAAGATGAACGCTTTGGTCGATGAAGATATTATCCGCGCCCTCTACAAAGCCTCACAGGCTGGGGTCAAAATCGAGCTAATTGTACGTGGCGTATGCTGTCTACGTCCAGGGGTTGAAGGTGTGAGTGAAAATATCCGTGTCACCTCGATCATCGGCAAATATCTCGAACACGCCCGAATTTTCTATTTCAAACACGCTGATCCCCAAACCTATATTTCCAGTGCTGACTGGATGCCGCGTAACCTTTTGCGCCGTATCGAACTTTTGACTCCGATTGCGGGGGAAGAGGCTTCGGCAAAACTCCTCCAAATTTTGGAATTACAAATCTCAGATAACGATCTCGCCTACGAACTCCAATACAACGGAAGCTACCGCAAAGTTTCCCACGATGGAGCCCATACGATCAACAGCCATTTAATTGTTGAAACCGAGACCAATAAAGTATATAATTCGACCAAAAAACAGACGCCGAATTACGTACAACAATTGACAAATCGGCTATTCAAAGAGAGCTAATGATCAGTAATTATCTACACTACACTCCAACCATCGGTGAGCGAACATGGATCGCCCCATCGGCGGATGTGATCGGCAGAGCCGAAATCGGTGAAGACGTCAGCATTTGGTTTGGCACCGTTGTCCGCGCGGATGTCCATTATATTAAAATTGGAGATCGAACCAGCATCCAAGATCTCAGCATGGTGCATATCACCCACCACAAAAAAGAGGATGCTTCCGATGGCTACCCAACCATCATCGGCAACGACGTGACAGTAGGGCATCGCGTCATGCTCCACGGATGCACGATCGAAGATGCCTGCCTCATCGGGATGTCTGCGACGATTCTCGATGGTGCCGTTATTGGCAAAGAGTCGATTGTCGGTGCGGGTGCACTCGTGACCAAAAACAAAGTCTTTCCACCCCGTTCACTCATCATGGGAAGTCCGGCCAAAGTGGTACGTGAACTCACCGATGAAGAGGTGGCTGAACTCTACGCCTCAGCCAAACGGTATGTGAGTTTCAAAGAAAACTACCGCTTATCAGAATCTATAAACTAAAAGGCTCAGCTCGATTGCTTACCCATTTCACTGCTTATGGCTAATTGAATCGCTGAATCTTTAAATTCTTTTGTGTATGTTTGACCTCTTCTGGCTATTTGCAATCCCTCGCTTATTGATGTAGAAATTCTATCATTTCTGTCTCCTAATAAGTTGTAGCCGGATTAACCTGAACTTTTTAAAGAAAATCCACACCTCAAGTTGAGGGGACTAAACAATTACGTAGGTAAAATCATCACCACTTAATTTAAACTTTTCACATATGAGTTTTACATAAGTCATTATTGTATTAGCACTTAAATTTGTTTCTATAAAATAATTTTCTTTTATCTCATATGCTTTTCTGCAATCACTTTCAATACTTGAAATAATTCTTTGTTTTTTCCCTAATATCGATATCATCATCAAGAGTATAAAACTCTTTATCACTATTTTGTAGATCTAGTTTTAAATCTAGCTCTTTTGGGTATTGCCACAATATTTTTGCATCTTCAAAAAGTAGATTTGCTCTTTTATTTATCTCTTTATCATCCCAAGTTGTAGCATTAATGAAATATTGATTGAGCTTTAGTCTGCTTTGCCCTTTTAAAATCTGTTTTTTATCTTCAAAAGATTTATTTCCTAGTTGAGTATTGTCACCTGAAAGCGACAAATTACCAATGCTATGTAAATATCTGTCATGAATTATTTGATATTTGTCTCCAAGTTTTGCTTTCCAAGAGTTTGTCAAGGTTTGTGGCATAAAATGTTCTATAGAAAGGGTAGCAATGTCTACTTTTTCATTGTTGTCTTTGTTTTCAAGTCTGAGTAAAATAAATTTTATATTTTTTAGACTATAAGCATCTCTTGAAGTAAAATCAGCTCTAAACTCTTCATCATCTGGAAAAATTGCAGAACCTTTTTTTGAAAACAGTATAGTCGCAAAATATTTACTAAAATTTTCAAAACTAAAAGTTGATATCTCCAAAATATCACTAAATAAAGACGCAAAAACTTTATTTAAAGCATTGGCCGGTTTATTGCAAACCATTCTTCTTACTATATAACTTTCTATAATTTCTAGAGTTCTTAGTAGCTCTTTTTCATTTAACAGTTGTTTATTAAAACTATCAACAACAGACAACAAAAAAGGATATACAACACCAATTTTAAGTTGTTTTAGATTTTTCAAATTTTGAGCATAAATTTCATTATGTGGAAATAAGAAAGTTTTATAAATTTTTGAATATTCTAAAAGCTCATCAAGCAGTTCTTTCGTTTGGATATTTTGAGAATAAACAAATAGTTTAAAAGCTTCATAAGTATCATCTTTGTTTGGTATTTTATTTTGTTTTACTGTTAAATAATCTCTTACAAAATTTGATATATTTTCACTTGTTAAGTTCTCTTCTATTTTAAACCAGTATTTTTCAAATAATTCATTTTGTTCTTCTGCTTCTTTGTCCATCAATAAAAAGTTTCTTATTAAATCTGCTTGAGACAAGTTCACTCCAGTTGAATTAATACTTTCAAAAATGAGTTGTGGATTATCATCTCTTCGATTGAGTGCAATATGAACTATAAATAACTTTTTAAATCCAAGATAAAGTGCTTTATAATCTCCAAAACTTTGAATTTTAGTTTTAAAAAAATGATAGTTTTTATAAATATTTGAATTTGTATCAATCAAATCAAAATCATTTTTTAGTAGTTTTTTGAAAACTTCATCATCTTTTTTGATAGGTTTTAGTTTTAATTTATTTTTTTCATCAAGTCTTTTATTGATTAAAAAACTTTCAAGTATTTCATCTTTTAAGTTTACATCACCAATAACATCATGCAAAGCTTTTAAAAAAAGTGTCGAGGTTATAAGCCGTTGTTGACCATCAATAATTACATACTCTTTTAAATCTATAGAATCCGTATCACTATTGGCAACATATACAACAGAACCCAAAAAATGGCTTTTTAGCTCAGATTGTGTGCCTATATTTTTTATATCTTCAAAAAGCTGTAAACAATTTTTTTCTTTCCAGTCATAATTTCTTTGATAAACTGGAATAATAAATCTTGTTTTATTTGAAGATAAAAAATCCTCAACACTTATCTGTCTAGCTTCCATCTAAACCCCTAATATGTTTTTATTATCCACGTTATTATAATGCCCCTAAAATATCAAACAACTTCAACTAACTTTTATATAATACCATCCCCAATTAAGATAGTGTCAAAAAATTTCTGTCAATTCTTCCTTAATTTCACTATTGGCTTTCATGGAACTACAGAGGTTGAAGAGTAGTGTGTAAGGTTAGATATAAAACAGCGATAAAACGGTACAATTAGAGATCTTATTGGAGGGATGTCCACGCTATGTTTGACATTGTCGTTGCCGCCGATATCCTCGGTATCATCGCATTTGCCCTGAGCGGATTTCTCGTCGGGGTACGCAACCATCTCGATCTTCTCGGACTCATCATCTCCACCTCCCTAACTGCCCTCGGCGGCGGTATCGTTCGGGATGTAATCCTCGGACGCACCCCTTTTGCATTTAACGAATACTATCCCGCCATCACCGTTATCACGACCATCCTTCTCATTTTTGCCTTTCGTCTCTATCGGCGTGAACAGTTGGAGCGCCAATGGCTCTTTGTAATCTCCGATACGATCGGTTTGGTGGCGTTCAGCATCACAGGAGCGTTGCTCGCCATCGAGGTAGAGTTCAACTTTTTCGGTGTGATGATTTTGAGCTTCATCACCGCTGTGGGCGGGGGAGTTCTGCGCGACACAATGATCAACCAAGTCCCCTCGGTGCTTATCAGCGATTTTTACGGTTCTATCGCCGTCATCGTCTCTGTTTTACTGCTGATACTGGCTCACTTTGATATGATCACTACATTGGGTGTGGCGGGTGTAGCGGGATTTGCTATCGCACTGCGGTTACTTGCTTATACCAAACAATGGCATTTGCCTAAACTCACTATGGATTAACGATGTCAAAACTCAAAATACTTTTTGTAGCCCTTATTTTAGGGGGGGTGATCGATATCGGTCGCTATTTTGTCACGCCGAATATCTCCGATCTCAAAGAGATTGAACCCATACCGACCGCTTTTATGGAGTATCGACAAGAGGAGTGGGCAAAGAATAATCGAGAGATGGAAATCACCCATAAATGGGTTCCTATGTCCAAAATCTCGCCTAACGTCATCAAAGCGGTACTCATCGCCGAAGACGACGGTTTTTGGAATCATGACGGGTTTGATATCAAAGGGATGGAAAACGCCATTGAACGAAGCCTCAAACAAGGGGTTGTAGCGGGGGGAAGCACCATCAGTCAGCAGCTCGCCAAAAATCTCTACCTCTCTCCGAGCAAAAATCCGATACGAAAAGTCAAAGAGGCAATCATCACGTGGCGCATCGAAAGCACCCTCTCCAAACGGCGTATTTTAGAGATCTACCTCAATGTTGCCGAGTGGGGAGATGGGATATTCGGAATCGAAGCGGCGGCACGTCATTACTTTCACAAAAGCGCCAAAAATTTGAGCGGGCGTGAAGCAGCACGTCTAGCAGCAGTTCTCCCCAACCCGATCAAATACAACCCTATCGGAAGTCAGAAATACGTCAAAAATCGTGCTCGGATTATCTATAAGATTATGAAACGCAGAGGGGTCGTCATCCCACAATACCAAGAGGTGATGGCACCACCAAAAAAAGAGGAGAGAAA
>JACXUF010000155.1 GCA_014764105.1 Sulfuricurvum sp.
ATTGGATTTTCGCTCAACGATGCCCTCTCAGGGAAAGAGAAAATCACCCTCAACTATCGTGATGAGCTCTATATCCTCAACCGCTCTATTGTCGCTCACCCATCAGTAGTCAAAATATCGGGGGAGTGTGTCGCCCGCCCTGGAGAGTATAAATACGTCGACAATATGACATTGGAGTCTCTTGTCTCTACAGCTGGGACATCGTGCCCGATCGATCGAAGTAGAGTGACAGTGATCTCTCATGACCTCACTAATATGTCCACCAATGTCAAAGTACTCGATTTGGATCACGAAACGATCCCCCTCCACGAGCTCGATGATGTCCGTGTGATCGGCTATTTTACCACCCACCCGATCAAAGAGGCAACAATCAACGGCGAAGTCTACAAACCAGGCACCTATCCAATCTCAGAGAAAACAACCACAGTTGCCGATTTGATCAAAGCATCCGGCGGTATGACCGAAAAGGCTTCTCAAGAGCGTGTAGAGATTGTCCGTTATGGGATCAAAGAGGGGGTTCGTACCCGCAATGTCATCACGTTGACGATGGCTGAGGTGTTGTCGGATGCTTCAGTTGCGCTGCAAGCTTATGATGAAGTGACCATCTTCAAAATCCCACAGTGGAATGAGCGAAAATCGGTTACAATCAAGGGTAAAGTACTCTATCCAGGAGAGTACGCTATCGAGGATGGAGATACCCTCAGCGATGTTCTCAAACGCGCAGGGGGATTGAGTCCGTCTGCCTATGCACCGGGGGCAGTTTTCACCCGTCAAGAGCTCAAAACGCGTCAGAAAGAGGGGGTTGAACGACAGATCAAAGAGCTCGAAAACCGCATCCTCTATATCTCGACACAGCCAACCGAAGCTGGACAATCAGCGAGTGACAAAGCGCAACTGGTCTCACTGTTGGGGAGTCTCAAAGAGGAGATTCAAAAAACTGAATATGTGGGGCGATTATCGATCAATCTCACCAGCGATTTGCATAGCTTTGAGGGGAGTGCTTATGATATCCTCCTCAAAGATGGGGATGCTCTCTACGTGCCGGAGCGAGAAGACAGTGTCATGATCCAAGGGGAGGTGCTCAACCCCAACACCGTGGTTTATAACCGATCGTTTTCGGCTCATGACTATATCGAAAAAGCAGGGGGTCTCAAAGAGAGTGCCGATGAGACCAATATATTCGTCGTCCATGCGAACGGTGAAGCGGAGATGATCAAATCGGGGTATCTGTTTGGAAACTCTACTGATATCGGACCAGGAGATGTGATCGTCGTGCCGATGCATATCAGCACCTTTAGTGGTATGCAACTGGCGAAAGATATTACGGCGATCCTCTATCAGTTGGCAATCAGTGCCGCTTCGCTCAAAACGATAGGGGCGTTATAATGAACGATCAACCGACGAACATTATCAACGACGACGAAATTGATCTTCGCGAGCTGGCACAAACCATACTCCGACACAAAGGGAAACTCACCCTTTTTGTGATCATCATCACCCTCTTGAGTGTTGTCTGGAGCCTATCCAAACCCAACATCTACCATTCTCAGGTAGTATTGGTTCCGCAAGAGAAGTCCAAATCTCTCGGAGCTTTGGGTGGGTTGGGAGCTTTGGCTGGGGTGGCTGGAGTCGATATCGGGGATGGGGAGATGCAGCCTGATCAGGCGTTTACCCTCTATGCTGACGATTATAGCTGGATGCGAAAGTTTTTGGTGGAGACCAAATTGTTCGAGAAACTCAACAGTGCTACCGCCGATCAAAACTACCGATTCGCTGCAGGATACGATGGGTTTTATCGGATGTTTTCATTTTCATCTGATGCGAGATTGGATAACGCTACCCCAATCGAGCGGGAGAAGATCCTTTTTGAGACCTATCAACGCCTACGAGCAAATCTTGTGATCGAGAGTGATAAAAAAACCTCGGTGATTACGATCGGCTACAGCGATCCAGATCCGGTGTTGGCCAAAGAGGTGGTGGAGCAGTTTTTGACCTATGCATCACGCTCTCTCCGTGAGTATGAACTGAGAGATATGGACAAAAAAATCGCCTACTACAGCGATGAACTGCACAAGTCAGATGATCTCTCCCTGAAAACACAACTTTCGCAGCTGATGTCGGCGGTGATCCAAAAAAAGGTTCTCGCCCAATCGAGCGATCTATACAACGTCAAAATAGTGGTGCAGCCGAGTGTCGCGTATGAACGGGACAAGGAGGGACCCAAGCGGGGGTTAATCGTTGTGGTATCGATGGTCACCTCTCTCATTGTGGGGATATTTGCAATATTTATGATCGAATTTATCCGCACACCAAACAGAGAAGAGAACCAATAGGATGGCTATTTTAAACTGTATGTTGCATCTGTGATTAATGAGACAATAATATCCTAAGGGATAGTGGTGGGTAATCATTTAAACAAAGCTTAAATGTAAGTCGGGTATAATTCGCCACTTTTTGTAGACTTGTAAGTGAGGAACGCTAATGTACGC
>JACXUF010000156.1 GCA_014764105.1 Sulfuricurvum sp.
TGGAATTGTAGCAAAGTTTTACATAAAGTACCCTGATGATATCACTATAGTAAAAGATAAAAATAACCTTTAGTTTCAAAACGCCCTATTTTTATGGAGAATGTTTAATATTTAACGATTATACTTCCAAAAATTACCTATTAGGAGTAAATTCTATGTATAACGTCAAAATTGAAAAAGAGTGCGGCTGTTTCAAACGTAGCGGCATGGAGAGCGTTAAAACATTTGAGAACAAAGACGACGCATTGATCGAAGCAAGGGAGTGGGCGGCGGAAATGAATGACACCTTTTGCCAAAAACACAATTTCTCAATCGTCGAAGAGGGGAATGATCTTATTATTAAAGTAGAGATGAATTGAGGGGGGCTTGCCCCATTCAAACCCCTTATCGATGTTTATCCAACCAAACCATTAGCCCTTTTTGCGCATGGAGGCGGTTTTCAGCCTCCTCAAAAATAAGACTTTGAGCCCCTTCTAATACCGATTCACTCACCTCAACGTCACGGTACGCCGGAAGACAATGTAAAAAGATCGCATTTTCCGCTGCCAATCCCATCAAAGCATCATCGACAATATACCCTTGGAAAGCTAGCAAACGCTGTGTTTTCTCTTCTTCTTGCCCCATCGAGATCCATGTATCAGTAGTCACAACCGTGGCCCCTTTTGCCGCCACTTTAGGATCGTTTGTGATCGTAATTTTTGCTCCACTCTCCTCGGCAAATCTCATTGCATCGGCAATCACGATAGGATCACACTCATACCCTTTTGGGGTTGCTACACGAAGTTCAAACCCAAGCTTAGAGGCGAGCATCAACCACGAATGGGCCATGTTGTTTCCATCTCCGATATAGGCGACGATCGGATTTATATCTTTGCCACACTCCATCATTGTCATGTAATCGGCTAACAATTGAACTGGATGATAACTATCGCTTAAACCGTTAATAACGGGAACTTTTGAATAAGAGGCAAACTCTTCCAGTTTGGAATGCTCATACGTGCGGATCATCACCATGTCACACATGGATGAGATAACACGCGCCGTATCTTTGAGCGGTTCACCCCGTCCGAGGTGGATGTCGCGATTGGAAAGGAACAGTGCATGTCCGCCGAGTTGATACATCCCTACCTCGAAACTGACACGGGTACGGGTAGAACTTTTTTCAAAGATCATAGCCAATGTCTGATTGACCAATCTAGGAACAAAAGTTTTCGCTTTAACTTCGGCTTTGATTTCTAAACCGAGGTTGAGGATCTCCAAAATCTCCTCTTTCGAATACTCTTTCAGCGTTAAAAAATGTCTCACGTTTATCCTTCGATACAAAAAACAATCATAGCATAAAATGATTTCATTAACAATTTTAGCTACGCCAACAAAGCCGCCACCTCTTTAGTATGGTAGCTGATGATGATATCAGCACCAGCGCGTTTAAATCCGATCATCGTCTCCATCATGACACGATTATAATCGATAAGTCCCGCCGCTCCTGCGTGTTTAAGCATCGCGTATTCACCGCTGACATTGTAGACAGCCAAAGGGAGCGACGTATTTTCTCGAATATCACGGATAATGTCGAGATACGCCAATGCCGGTTTGACCATCAAAATATCGGCACCTTGGGCTTCATCGACGATACTTTCGCGGATCGCTTCGCGACGGTTAGCTGGATCCATCTGATAGGTGGAACGATCGCCGAAACTCGGAACTGACTCGGCAACATCACGAAACGGTCCATAGTAGCCACTGGCAAATTTGGTCGAATAGCTCATAATCGGCAGATTGACATACCCCCCTCCATCAAGGGCATCACGAAGTGTCGTAATAATCCCATCCATCATCCCTGATGGGGCGATCATATCGACACCGGCGCGGGCATGAACCAACGCTTGTTGCGCCGAAATCTCTAATGTTAGGTCATTATCAACTGTCCCATGGAGATGATCGAGAATACCACAGTGTCCATGATCGGTGTATTCGCAAAAACATAAATCAGCCACCACAAACATTTTCGGAAATGAGCGTTTAATTGCCCTCACCGTAGTAGCAATGATTCCGTGATCGCATAATGCATCGCTCCCGACCGAATCTTTGACTTCAGGGATACCAAACAAGATGATCGAATTGATCCCCAATGTTTGCAAGAGTTCACACTCTTTTAAAATTTCATCCAAAGACATCTGATAGACACCTGGCATCGAAGAGACCTCAGTTTTGATCCCCTCTCCCGGACGGACGAACAAAGGATAGATAAAATCATCCACACTCACATGGGTTTCACGAACCAATGCGCGTAATTGTGAGTTGAGACGGGTGCGGCGAAAACGCTCCATAGAATTTCTCCAAAAAAGTAAGTAACTACCCTTATGCACTTGATAACATCAAGGGCAAAAGGGGAGTTTTCTGCCATATCCGAAAGATATGGCAAGCTTTAGGGGGTTGTAGGGACATTTGTCCCTGCCACTTT
>JACXUF010000157.1 GCA_014764105.1 Sulfuricurvum sp.
GCCAATCCATTCCGATTTCAGGGTATGCTCTTCTGTCCATGTATACGGTGAAGTGAGTACCACCAATCCATTAGGGTTAACGAGTTCGGCAAGCGATTCGAGGAACTGTTTAGGGGTATGGAGCCGGTCGATGAGGTTTCCGGCAAAGATCAGATCAAAACTTCCATATATAGGCTTCAAATTACACGCGTCTCCTTGCCAGAAGTTCACTCTATTTTTCGTTGCTTCCAGTCCATAGTTTGCCAAATTGATTTCATGGAAGCTTTCTATCTCACCCTCGATAGGCATCGTATAATGCACGGTTTCACCCTCTTGCAAGGTGGTAGCATGACGGATAAATCGTGTCGAGAAATCGATGCCGATGACTTCATCAAACGCTTTTGCCAGCTCAAAGGTCGAACGACCGATTCCACAGCCAATATCCAAAGCCCGTGCTTTATTCCGATCACTCATCAGTTCGATACAGATATCGGCACAGGTTTTGGAGAAGTTCGCCACCCCTAAACTCTCTGCTCCCCATCCAAAGTAACAGTAGGTTGAAACGGTGTGATCTGCTTCATAGTTACTGAGATTGACCTTCTCTTTATAATTGCTCTGGACATAGCGGAATCCCGCATGTTGAAAGAAGTGTCGCCGAAAAGCATAACGGCTCTGCTCTTGGGCTTCATTGCCGATACTAATCCATGAACCGCCTTTGATGAGATTGTGTCGGTTATCAAAGGTCGGCACGGTGAAATCATCATAAATCGGATGCACGCTAAAGCCGTCAAAGGGATAAATAGGGGTACGGCTCCACTGCCAGACATTACCGATAAGATCATAAAAACCATTGAACGCAAACTGGTCAACGGGCGTTGAGGAGGCATACCGTTCGAGATTGATATTAGCAGGGGCAGTTGTTCCCCACTCTTTGTGTTTGGGCACTTGGGCAAATTGGCATAATCGGACATACTCATCTTCTGTCGGGAGTGTAATATTAACACCTCTGGTTTCACTCATCCATCGGCAAAAGGCGTTGGCTTCATGGCAGTTGACCTCAACGGGCCAGTTTTCAGGGAGGGGAATGGTTTGGGTTAGCAGACGCAGTTTATACCCCTCATCTGATTCAATCCAAAAGAGTGGATGTGTCGGCTGGATATAGTCCCGCCACCCTTTCCCTTCCTCATCCCAATAGGCATCATTTTCGTATCCTCCGGCTTGGACAAAGGGCATAAACTCCGCATTACTCACCAGATATTTAGCCGCTTTGAAATCCGGTATATCAGCATGGTGTTCACCATACTCATTATCCCAGCCGTAGTAATCACTATCTTCTCGTGATTTACCCAGATGTATCGTTCCCCCTGTGACCGGCAGCAGTTCATTTTGCGGAGCTTGCCCCACTTCAGTACAGGGCTGCCAATCTTTATGCTCCTGAACATATTGCAGATCGAGTTGCCGTATCAAAACCGACGAGGTTTCGATATGGATGTTTTCATGTTCGATGCCCATCAGGAGAATCCAAAATGGAGAATCCCATGTAATCGGCAAGCTCAGAGGAAGCGTATCGATCATCCGCTCAACCACTGTACGTACTTTTTGACGGTAGAGTTTGGTCTGTTCGACTGTGGGCCAGTTGTAGTTACGCTCATCGAGATCATCCCAGCTCATCTCATCGACCCCGACGGCGAAGATCGATTCGAGTTCGGGGTCGATACGTTGATCGATTAGTTTGGCTAAATAGAGTTTATTGATAAAAAAGACGGCGGTATGACCGTAGTAGAAGATAAGTGGATGACGAAGCCGGTCAGGCTTTTGATAAAAAGCTTTGTCGGAATTCAAGATTTCAAAGAGCGACTCGTAACCGTCATAGGTAGCGTGAAAATAGCGTTTGATTTCTGCTCGTTTGGCTTCGGGGTTATTGCCGTGGAGTAGAGGAGTTCGGATCGCACGATGGATATCGGTCATGATGCTTCCTTTTTCATGATATTGTAACATTGTCGGGGTTTGAAGTAAGTTTGGGCTATATATTTTTAATTAAAAATATATAGAAATATTTTATTAATTAATAAAAATGTAGAAATTTAAGCAAAATATTATTGCATTTATAGGGGGGTAGAGTATAATCTCAACCTAAGTCATTCTGACTTAATAATCAAATTTAACTTTAATACTTTAATTTTATTTTCATGCATTTATGCAGATAATAACAGTGAGAGATTGCAACCTAGTACTCGTAACACCGGATAAACAACCTCCCTCACTATTATATCACAATGTAATAAAAATATGGGCACCTCTAAAAACCCCCTTTCAGAGCTCCCAACTTTCCATTTTCTCAATTTTAAAAAAAATCCTACTTCAATTCCAATTGAGCTTTAGCAAAATTTCTCCAAAAATCTTCTTCATTTGTTGAATATCTCCCATCTTTATAGCTCTTTTAGAGATTTTATCCACTTTTTCATCATACGTTCA
>JACXUF010000158.1 GCA_014764105.1 Sulfuricurvum sp.
AACATTAGCATCTGCACTGTTTGCTCCAGCGATAATCTCACTTTGTGCAGAATCATCAAATGTTGTTCCGCTCAATCCATTTGTAACGGCCCTAATCGTAGCTTGCATATCTCCGCCGTTATTTTTGTCAGCTCCTGAGAGAGCGGCTAGTACCGCACCATATTTTTCTCCCTCAGACATACCATCTGCCAGAACATAAGTATTGTCAAGTGTCGTTATCGGGGTTGTTGTAGTAATATCTGCAAGACCAAAAGCTGTAGCGACTGCTACATTTGCAGCTGTAGCCGCTGCAGAGCTCGCAATGCTTCCTGTGCCGTCGGCGTTAAGTCCCGCCTCAATAGCAGCTATTGTTGTGACTGGGTTGATATTTAGAGTAACAGTCCCTCCAGCAACAACAGCTACAGCTGTTAGTGTCGCGTTAAGGTCTTTGGCTACACCTGTTGTTTCATCTGTAAAGTCATTTCCCGCGCCTGCATCTACTACTTTAGCAATGATGGCACCTGTGTATGTTCCGATATTGACACTAAAAGTTCCTGTTTCGCTAACTGTTGCTTCTCCCAAGAGTGTAGTACCGTCTGCTTGGTAAATCTTGACACTTAGTTGATGTCCTGCTGTCAGTGGTCCTGCTGTGACTGTACCAGAAACTGTTGTACTAGATGTGCCACTACCGTTTCCGTTATTGATGTCGCTTCCGTTGTTGGTGCTACTTCCGTTGCCACTGCCGCTACCTGCCGCTACCGCCACACCTCCACCGATAATCGCCAAGCCACCTAGCACATAAGAGGTTGTTGAGCCTAAAAAACCGCTTCCTGCCGTTACTGAAGCAGCTGTAGCAGCTTCGGCAGTCGCAGCAGGTGTTAATGTCAATCCGCCATCCGCAACGCTGTAGGTTATCATACTTCCACTTTGCGATACTCCGCCTAGTTGTACAACATTGCCTTCTGCATAATAATCTTCCAACACGACAGAAGCCTTATCGGAACCCTCTTCAAAAATCTGCAAATCTTTCTTTACTTTTTTGGTTATTAGCTTATTAGGTGATTTTCCAGTTGTTTGGTCTATAACAACAAGACTATCTCCGTTTTTAACTGCAACTTTTAATATTTGTGTTTCTGCGCTTGCAACTACCTTTTTACCATTGAGCATTAAGTTAAGCATTTTTGGATCCTCTAGCGGTTTTATGGTTTGAATCAGTCATCGCCATCATATCTTATATGACCATCATGTGTCAAGACAACCCAACCTTTGATATCAATTCCAACAAGCACATGCTTTGTTACGCCACATTTTTAGAGGTGCCCATATGTATTAACTGCCCTTACGCACTTGATGAAATCAAGGGCAAAAGGGGAGTTTTCTGCTATATCCGAAAGATATGACAAGCTTTAGGGTGTTGTAGGGAGATTTGTCCCTACCACTTTACGAGCAAAGCCCGTAAAGTGGGTAACATCGGGTATTAAAAAATAGTGAGATAAACTACACGCTGTAGTAGGTTGCCTCTTTATGATGGACGATGAGTGCCGTTGTACTTTGTTCTGGATATATTTGAAACGTTTCAGATAGGGTAATACCGAACTCTTCAGGACGGAGCAGATCGAAAATGATACGACTCTGTTCCAAATCGGGACACGCAGGGTATCCGAAACTATAACGCGCACCTTGATACCGGTTCATTCTGACATCACGCAATGTGTATCCCTCATCCTCGCTTGCGATATTCAGATCAAGGCGGATTTGTTTGTGGATCATTTCAGCCAATGCTTCAGCCAGCTCAACCCCAAACCCGTGCACCATATTGTATTCGAGGTATTGATTGCTCTCATAGAGCTCTTTTTCGTAAGCGCTGAATTTGTCCCCCACACTAACACATGTTAGTGGCAACACATCATCACGCGTATGGGTGAAAAAATCGCTCAGTGCCCGATGAGGCGCTTTTCTCTGACGTGGGAAGGACAATACGTGTTGAGCATTTCCGATAATCGTGTCAAGCGGTTGTGAGGAAGCATTGGCATCTATATTCCATCCTCTAGCTTCATCAAAAATGAGGAGCTCTTGATTTTTGTACTCATCGACAGCCATTCCAGCCCGTTTATAGCCCCAATGCATTTTAAAAAGAGTCCGTTTGTTGATCCATTCACACACGATATCAAAATCGATTTGATCACCACGCAGAACCCGTCGTCCCCAAAACGGCGGAGTGGGGATTTTGATCTCTCGGCTGGGCATTTTGAGTTCGTGATACGGAGGAATCACGATGTCGTACACCTCTTTGGGGGCTTTTTCAACCATGTCGCCCCCTAAACGGGTATCGAGTTCTGTGCTCGGATCGGCGTTGTATTTTTCGATACGGCTCATCGCGATGACCCCGTCAAACGCGTCGCGGCAGTAGAAGATTGGACCTTTGTAGATTGGTCGGCAGAAATCATCGACAAAACTGCGAGTAAGTGCAGCTCCCCCAAGTAAAACAGGTATTTCAATCCCTTTTGCAGCCATAATCTCGAGATTCTCTTTCATTACTTGGGTTGATTTAACCAGCAGTCCCGACATCCCGATGGCATGAATACTTTTAGAATTCATCACCTCTAGATACTCTTCGAGTTCGGTTTTAATCCCGATATTGATTACTTTGAAGCCGTTGTTACTGAGAATAATATCGACAAGGTTTTTACCCACATCGTGTACATCCCCTTTGACTGTTCCAATGACGAGGGTAGTATCGGTCTCTTTTTCTTGTTTCGAGAGATACGGATTGAGATAATCGACGGTCGTTTTCATCGTTTCGGCACTTTGTAATACAAATGGCAACTGCATTTTCCCCGATCCGAACAGCTCGCCGACCACCTTCATCGCATCGATGAGGATTTCATTCACGATGGTGTCAGGGTTGATCGTATGGCGGACCCGCTCCACGAGTGGGATCATCCGTTCCTTGTCCCCATCTAGGAGAAGTTTGGCAATCTTTTCCTCGTCGCTGAGAGCTTCAAACGCTTCGTCGTTTTGGGAGTTGTCGATGGTTTTGTTGCTGAAGTGTTCGATAAATTTGAACAGTGAGTGATCGTCTGGATGGAATAACAGCTCTTCACAAATCGCACGGTCTTTCTCCGACATTTTGGTAAGTGGGATGATGTGTTTGACATTGATGATGACCGAGGTCATCCCTGCTTCGATACAGTGGTGCAAAAAGACGCTATTAAGGTAGATACGTGCATGGGCAGCAAGACCAAATGAGATATTGGAGAGTCCCAAAGTTGAGCCAACTTCAGGGAATTCGGCGTGAAGTTGGCGGATCGCCTCAAGAGTTTGGATCGCCGCATCTCGGTATTCCACATCGCCGCTTCCTACGGTGAAAGTGAGCATATCGAATATGAGATTGTGCGGATCGATTTTGTGGCGGTTGACACACAGATCGTAGATCCGGCGGGCAACCCGCATTTTATCTTCTTTTTTGGTTGTAGAGACGTATGACGTGCTCCATATCAACTGTACCATCACGTCCGGCAAACTCGACGTTGACATCCAAACAGTGGGCACCATCGCGCACCTGTGTCTGACCGACACTGAGGGTCCCTTCATAGTCGCTTGCGATGATGAGTTCACGAAACGCCTTGGAACCTGTCGAATTTGAACGCTCTCCAATCAATAGCGGGGCAGGTTTTTGGATCAGCTCAACGGTGTTAAAGAGAGAGGCTATGGAGGGCTTGGTGATTCCACTGGGCTTTTTTGGGGTGATGGCGGAGACTTTGTTCACCAGTGCGCGGATATGCTGAGGGGTGGTTCCACAGCATCCGCCGAGAAAACTTACCCCGTCAAACGAGAGAAAGTCGCATTGAAGATTGGCAAACTCATCGGGTCCCATCGGATAGTAGGAGTAGCCTCCACGGTTTTGTGGCAATCCGGCATTGGCGTGGACGGAGATGGGCTTTCCCCACACCGAGCTGAGGGTTCGAACGTGTTTGGAGTACTGCTCCGGTCCCGTTCCGCAGTTGAATCCAAGGCTGAGGATATCAAATGGTTCTAAAATCGTTGCGATAGTCTGAGCGTCGGTTCCGATGAGCATTGATCCAGCAAGTTCGATGGTGACTGAGACCATAATCGGTAAATCAGTGCCCCGTTCTTTGTTTGCCGCTTCGCACGCATGGAGCGCCGCTTTGATCTGGAGGGGATCTTGGCACGTCTCCAACAAGAAGATATCACATCCCCCATCAATCAATCCTAAACAACACTCAAGATACCCTGCATACATCTCATCATAGTGGATATGTCCAAGTGAGGGGAGCTTCGTCCCCGGTCCGATAGAACCCAAAACATAACGGGGATGTTCAGGGGTGGAGAATTTATCACACTCTGTTTTACAGATCGCAGCGCCTGCACGGGAGAGCTCATAGGCGCGGTGGCCGATCCCGTATTCGTCGAGGACCCAGCGAAAAGAGCCAAAAGTATTGGTGGTGATGAGATCGGCGCCCGCTGTGAGATAGGCGTGAAAAATTTCACTCATCACTTCAGGGCAGGTGACATTGAGAAGTTCGTTACACCCCTCCAGCCCTTCCCACGCACTTTGCGGAATTTTATCGGCACGTTCTTGAAGTTGAGTCCCCA
Organism: Sulfuricurvum sp.; assembly: GCA_014764105.1. Taxonomy (GTDB): domain Bacteria; phylum Campylobacterota; class Campylobacteria; order Campylobacterales; family Sulfurimonadaceae; genus Sulfuricurvum. The sequence goes on from JACXUF010000158.1 coordinate 4,597, forward strand.
TAGCACCATCAATGATGAGGGGGCGACGGGAGATGGTTTCAAGAAGGGTGTTTTTGAGCGACATAGTCGAGACCTTGTGGTGCAAATAGTGTTGCGATTTTATCCAAAAGGAGCATAAGCATCTCTAAGTGTGAAAATATAATTCTTTCGCCACACTCTACCATATATAAAAGTATGGATGTAATTGTTTTTTTGTTGCGCTCGGATGGGCTAAAGAGTTAGTGACAATACAATTACCGTGGGTTTAGCAATTTCAGTTTGCCAAATAGTATGTTGCGAAGAAAAAAATTGGGGGGAATTGTGAAGCATTGCTCACTGCGAGCAAAGTGACGTTTAGCCTACCATCCAGCTGGCACGTTTGGATTTACGTAATTTTATAAGCAACGTTTTTTCTAACGGTGTCATTTTTTCCATTGGGTTCTCCTTTGTAAGATAATAAACGGAATCGTAGCGGTAAATGGTTACCGCACGATAACGTGTTTTGACGAAACGTGTAATTATAGAGTGTATAGAGTATAAAATATTCAATTTACCGATTAAAAAATAGCCACATTAAAAAAATAATTCAATAGTATGAATTTAAAGAGACAAAAGCAGATTATGTAGATAATCGTGGATTCTAAAAAAAGGACAATAATGGAAAAAGCACTTTTAGGAGGAGGATGTTTTTGGTGCATCGAAGCGATCTATAATCGTGTCAAAGGGGTGCAGAGTGCTATTAGCGGATATGCGGGTGGAGCGTGGAGCAATCCCTCTTATGAACAAGTATGCAGCGGTGCAACCGGACATGCGGAAGTTGTAGAGATCACCTATGATCCCTCAATGATAGCCTATGAAGAGATTTTGGAGATTTTTTGGGCAATACACAATCCGACAACACTCAATCAGCAGGGGGCGGATAGGGGAACCCAATACCGTTCGGTGATTTATTATTATAATGAAGCACAAAAAGAGAAAGCCATTGGATCGATAACAGAGGCTCAGCACCATTGGAGTGACCCGATCGTTACGGAGCTTTCACCTGTTCTGGAATTTTTTGCAGCAGAAGAGTATCATCAAAACTATTACACTAAACATCCGACGCAA
>JACXUF010000159.1 GCA_014764105.1 Sulfuricurvum sp.
GACAGTTTATATCTCATAATAATGGGGCTGATAGGCTTGATCAAGTTCGGAAAGTTTCATTCCGAATAAGCCTCTCATTTTCTCTTCAATATCCCCCCAAAAATACTCCAGTATCAAACTTGATCCGGTATTCCCTTCGATTTTATAAAACGCTCCTTCAAGTGCTTCGATAATCTCGATTACCTCTATCTCATGCGCTCCTCGTGAGAGTTTATACCCACCATTCGCCCCCCGAATACTTGTGAGCAGATTATTACGTCGCAATATTGAGAGAAGCTGTTCAAGATAGCCATGCGAAATATGGGTCATTGCTGCGATCTCCCGCACCTGCATAGCACGCGCCCTAGGAGCATGCGACAGAACATGCATTGCCGCCAAACCATAAATCGCTTTAGAGGAGAGGGCTGCCATTATTTAAATCCCTTTGGATAGAGTTTTGTTAAAATATGGTAAATTTTACACGCAATGCAGTAGCCAAACACTAGCTCCAACCCTGCACACGCCAAAAAGACTACGGCAATAGCATTAACAGCTATATCGACATCAGCAAGTGATGCAACCAAAATTGCTATCACAAAACCTACTCCTAAAATAGCTGCCAAACGTTTGGCTCCAGCATCTTCCATTTTAGTAGGCAGATTAAATTGTTTCTTGACAAATAAAGATACATTGGTGATCGGGCTCCACTGTTTCAAACCGTATAGACGGAGGAGAAAATCGATAATAAGGGCGACTAAAATCACCTCATTTTGACTTACCAAAAATCCTACGATACCAATGACCACAAAAAGAGTATTAATACGGGTTACGGTCGCATCGACTTGTCGAAAAAGTAAAGGACATTGTTGAGACACATACATCTCCTATAATTTTTCACAATATTAATACAGCCAATTTTAATTGTCAAGTATCCATACTAATTTAATAAGGTATAAATTTCAGGGTCAAAAAAAAGGTGGGGATGAAGCCACCTTCCAAACTTATCGAGTTTTAACCAGTTTCCGTATTTTTTTCTCCACATTAACTAAAGAATCAAAAGGTTTAATGAGATAGTGATCCGCTCCGATTTTATGACTTTGCAACACTTTATCGAGGGTTACATAGACCCTCACCATTACAACAACCCATTCCGCATTATCTCTTCATGCTTCTCGGCTACCAACATATCAAGAACAGCAAACACCTCTTGGCTCGCATCTTCAATTTTACGAATCCGCTCTTCGATTTGGGCACGTGAACAGAGTTTTTTACCATCACCGCAATCGGCGATCAACGCATTGGCTTGAGTATGTACCATCGCATGAGGTGCTTCCAAACGACCATACGATTTCAACATCCCAAATTGCTCTTTTCCGACACCGCTATCATACCATTTGCCCAAACGGCATGTGTGGTGATCAACCGCTTTAAAGGTGTTCTCTTGTCCGAATAAGAAAGCATAAACATTATTTTTATAGATGACGTGGTCGACTTTGGCTAGGATACTGAAAATATAGCTACTAATATCCATAATGTCATAAACACTTCGAGAGGCGTTACGGTGAAAAATAGACATCCGATCTGACATTTTCTCTACTTCATGTTTGGTTGTTGATACAATCCCTGAGAGCTCTTCGGTTGCCGTTTCGATCTCATTGGTATCTTGCTGCATCGATTGGATCACAATCTCAATCTCTTTGGTCGCCTTTTGGGTTCGCTCGGCAAGCTTTCGCACCTCATCGGCAACAACAGCAAATCCTCGTCCGTGTTCTCCAGCACGAGCTGCTTCGATCGCCGCATTCAGCGCCAAGAGATTGGTCTGATCGGCGATATCTTTGATGAGTGAGACAACATTAGAAACCTCATGAGAGCGTGAAACCAGATTGGAGGTGGTGGCAATTGTCCCCTCCATAAGCTCCGAGAGGGTATTTATATTATCGTCGACATGCTTGGCTATTTCAAGCCCCTCGTTCGAACTATGCGCCGTTTTATTGGACTCTTTGGTCATCTCTTTGAACTTTTCAAGGATCTCAACAAAAACATGCTGCGTAGCATCCAACGCACCGCGAATGCTTTTTTGGTGCATCTGTAGTAATCCCCCCTCTTCGGAACCAACTACAGTCGATTTGATGAGGATAAACCCTTTAGCTCCGCCACTCAAATCTTTACGAATCACCGATGCTTCGCACTCGCCGACAACGACCTCTTTAAGCCCTTTAGAGATTTCACGGACAACTGCATCTTTATTGGTAATGCCGCTCGCTCTTGTATTAAAAAAAATCGGTTCATCGTTTTTATCCAACACGACAACCGCCTCTTTGTCACTCAAAGCGGCTATCTCTTTGTAGAGTGCCAATTCGCTGGCGATCATATCCCGCTCCAACCGTAACCGATCGGCCTCTTCT
>JACXUF010000160.1 GCA_014764105.1 Sulfuricurvum sp.
TGCTCACTGCATTCGGCACGTTTGGATTTGTATTTTATTCTGAAGCCTTCGGTGGTGCTATGCACAACACCTACGGTTTCGGACGCGAAAACGATAAGCAGTTATCGTTTTCTTAGTGTCCTCACATCATACCTGGCATTCCACCCATACCGCCCATATCCGGCATTGCGGCAGGTTTATCTTCTTTGATTTCATGGATTGTCGCTTCAGTTGTGAGCAACATACTTGAAACCGATACCGCATTGGTCAATGCGACACGCTCAACTTTGAGTGGATCGATGATCCCAGCTTCGTACATATCTACGTATTCACCGGTTGCAGCGTTGAATCCGATGTTTTCAGATGCAGCGGTTGCGATGGTGTTAACAACCACACCTGCATCGTATCCAGCGTTATCAGCGATTTGTTTTACCGGTGCTTTGATGGCACGGAGGATAATTTCACAACCGATTTTTTGGTCACCTGTAAGGTCGAGATTAACTTTTGCTGCCGCACGGATCAATGCTGCACCTCCACCGATAACGATCCCCTCTTCAACTGCTGCTTTGGTTGCTGAGAGTGCGTCGTCGACACGATCTTTTTTCTCTTTCATTTCGGTTTCAGTAGCCGCACCGACTTTGATAACCGCAACACCTCCAGCAAGTTTTGCCAAACGCTCTTGGAGTTTCTCTTTGTCATATTCGCTGCTGGTTGTATCGATTTGGGTGCGGATCTCTTTGATACGCATTTCTACCATTGTTTTGTCACCCGCACCGTCAACGATGGTAGTGTTGTCTTTGCTAATGACTACGCGTGAAGCGCTTCCGAGATCGGCGATCGTAGCGCTCTCGAGTGTACGTCCGATCTCTTCGCTGATCACTTGTCCGCCGGTAAGGATCGCGATATCTTGGAGCATCGCTTTGCGGCGATCACCGAATCCCGGAGCTTTGACTGCAGTGATGTTGAGGATACCACGCAATTTGTTTACGACCAATGTTGCCAACGCTTCACCCTCGACATCTTCAGCAACGATGAGAAGCGGGCGCGAACTTTTTTGAACTTGTTCGAGAACTGGAAGCAAATCTTTGAGATTTGAGATTTTTTGATCGAACAACAAGATAAACGGATGATCGAGTTCAACGGTCATTTTCTCAGAGTTGTTGATGAAATACGGGCTGAGGTAACCGCGATCAAACTGCATCCCCTCGACGACATCGAGTTCGTCATTGATCCCTTTGGCTTCTTCGACTGTGATAACACCATCACGCCCCACTTTCTCCATCGCCTCGGCGATCATCGCACCGATACGCTCATCGGAGTTTGCTGAGATAGTAGCAACTTGCGCAATCTCTTTTTTATCGTTAATAATACGTGATGAAGCTTTGAGATTTTCCAAAATCGCTTCAAGCGCTTTGTCCATACCCCGTTTAACTTCGACAGGGTTTGCACCTGCCGTGATGTTGCGAAGACCCTCTTGGTAAATCGCGTTAGCCAAAACAGTGGCAGTAGTGGTACCGTCTCCAGCTTCATCAGCAGTGTTTGAGGCTACTTGTTTAACCAACTGTGCACCCATGTTCTCAAGTGCGTCTTTGAGTTCGATCTCTTTGGCAACCGATACACCGTCTTTGGTGATGAGCGGTGAACCGTAGCTGCGTTGGATGAGGACGTTACGTCCGCGTGGTCCCATGGTGACCTTTACCGCATCGGTCAATTTTTGTACCCCAGCGGCGAGTTTGTTACGTGCATCGTCTGAAAAATGGATCTCTTTTGCCATTGCTTGCTCCTTGATAATGTTTATTTGATAATTCCGAGTAGATCGTCCGCGTCAATGACGAGGTATGTCTTACCTTCGAGAGTGAGTTCACTGCCGGCATATTTGCCGAAAACGACGGTATCACCTGTAGAAACGTTTTCGACTTTAGAACTTACGGCAACGACAGTTCCTTGAGAAGGTTTCTCTTTGGCGTTGTCGGGGATGATGATTCCCGAAGCGGTTTTGGTTGCCTCTTCGAGACGTTCTACCAATACACGGTTTCCAAGTGGTTGGAAGTTCATAAGCGTTTCCTTTTGAATGAGATTTTTACGGTGGAGATTGTACACGAGTTTATTTAATATGTCAATAGTCTTAGTCTATTTGACTCAATAATAATGAGTTAAATCAATGCTATAAAGTTTAGCTTATAAAAATATATTAGCGAATACCCTCTCTTAAAGCTTTTGATAAGCTTTTAATTATTACAATTCCGGTCTTTCCCAAAGATGGCTGGGTAGCTCAGCTGGTTAGAGCGCTGGTCTCATAAGCCGGAGGTCGGGGGTTCGAGTCCCCCCCCCGCCACCATCGAATCATTTAAATCGCTTCAACTTTATTCAAAAACCTTTTAAAA
>JACXUF010000161.1 GCA_014764105.1 Sulfuricurvum sp.
TTATTTTTCACCAATGAGAGTGATGCCATGAAGTTTGCTGAAACACTCAATGCTCCTATTACAGGATGTCCGTAAGCTTGACTAAGCTCACTATTTTTATTAGGGACATATACCGATATGTCCCTACCCTTCTGTTTTTCCTTTTTATCATACCGCTACACGCCGATCAAATCACCTACACCAACCTCACCGAAACCATCTACAAAAAAAACCAACACTGGATCACCATCCAAGCTGAAAAAAAAGTAGATAACTTCAACGATTCAGTTATCAAAGCCTTTTTCAATCGCAAAAACTACATGCGTGATAACTTCTACTACGAAAATGGAATCCTCCAGTTCCAAAACTATCAGATCTCCTTCAAATACCTCTTTATCTACGCCAATACCATCTACCTCACTGAAGCTTCAGGAGAACTAGAGACAGACTACTCTTTTAGAGCTAAAGAAGCCATTATCTACCCAAACTATATTGAATTCAAAAAGTTTCGTTACCAAAAAGGGAAAAAACATGGTTCCAAGATAAGATTTAAATTTTTAACATTAATTAAATAACCTTTATTGCCCTTTACTTTGTCAATAATCTATCCGAAACACTCGACTTAATACTATATCGTTCCAAAATCGTATCTTGAACCGCCAATGCCTCTTTGCGATCAATTGCAATATGCGCACCGTCTTGATCCTCTAGGATGAGGATATCTCCTTGGAAGTTCTCTACTAGATGATAAAACTCTTTGAAATCTTTGAAGCTCTGACCATTCACCTTGACAATCTCCCACATCATCATATCGTGATCACCGCGGTTGAGACCGGATGCCAATACTTTGAGTAACAGAACGATCTCCTGTTTCTCTTTGGTTGGGAATCGTTCGGCGTGATAGCGGATATCCAGAAGCGGCAACCGGGATGATTGCAGTAGATTTTTGGTCAATGGGGTAAAGACATATCCCCCATAGATAAAGTAGTTGGGCATCTGATCATACTCCAGCTTGTCAAATCGCATCTGCTGTTCAGTTTTTTTCATTTGGGTATGGATACGCATCTCTTTACCCTCGCGGAGGATATCCAAGGTCACATTGTCATCGACTTGTAGATTATCCACGAGATACTTGAAACTGGTATATTGATTTTCACGGAAAGCAACCGTCCCGTCATTTTCGATACGCTCTCCATTGATGGCAGTAATAATATCTTCCGGAAAGAGTACCCCCTCAAACGGTGAACCATGGAGGATTTTAATTAACAAAACACCACTGCGATTATCATCTAGATGGTGGTAGCTCCGCAGTGTCTCATTCTCTAAATTTTTAATATAGATACCCAGCTTAGGGAAACCATCATAGGTGCCGTCGCCGATATCTTTGAGAAAGTGTTCCACAATCCCAATCGGAACCATATAACCGATATTTTGAGAGAGCAACAGCTGCTGCATCACGACTCCGACAATCTTTCCATCTGAGATTGCCGGCCCGCCACTATTACCGGGGTTGATCGCCGCATCAATCTGAATCGCCAAAAAGTTCTCCCCACTATGGGCGTACTGATTATGCTCAATCCGAGAGACAATACCGCGACTCACGCTAATGGTATTGCCGCCCATTGGATATCCATAGACGGTGACTCGATCTTGGATATTGGGAAGAGTACCAAAATCAAGCGGTTTCGTCCCCTCAAAGAACTTCTGTTCTTCTACTTCCAACAGTGCCAAATCGGTTTCATGAGAGACCTTTAACACCTTAGCTTGATACCGCTTGGTATCTCCATATTTTTTCACCTCTAAGAAGGTTTGATTGGCAACGACATGGGCATTGGTCAAGATACGGTTCCCGGCAATAATACTTCCCGAACCGCTAGATTGGCTGGTGGTACTGTTCCACGGTTCAAGATAGTTGGGATTTTTAGAAACGGTAAAGATTTTGACGATAGAACGCTCTATCTCATCTTGTGTCAATTCTGCCTGAGCATAAAGTGTCGCCAAAACCAGCAGAAACAGAAGTTTCAAAAAAGTTTTCATCTAATGCCTTTTTTTAAAGTAAAAACCTAAGGGAATCTGCTATTCCAAAGAGAGTGCGAGAAGCCATGCACTCAATCCATGAAATGGACGCTTGCGTTTGCATGGTGCAGGAGTACTCTCTTTGGAATAGTGGTTCCCTTAAATTATAACCTGAGTTCGACGGGATATCATAGTCACAGAAGCCTAAAAATAGGTAAGATTTGAAAAATCAAAATTCGTAGGACTAGCCATAGCTAATTCAAGAATTTTATTTTTTGAAGATTGCCTATTTTTAGGCTTCCCTTCGGGCTTTACGAGGTTTTCCATATGCTTCGCCAAATTTTTTTGAA
>JACXUF010000162.1 GCA_014764105.1 Sulfuricurvum sp.
TTTTCTATAAAAAGAAAAGTATGTTCTAAAACTCTATGAGCCCCATCAAATTCAACATCACGACAAAAAGAGCTACCGGTGCGATGTAGCGAACGCTACATCGCCAAATCGGATAAAACCATCCCATTTGCTCTTGTAATACCGATGCAACCCGCTCTTTTTCTACCACATATCCGACGAAAATCGCCATAATCAACCCTGCCAAAGGCAATAAAACATTAGAGGTCATATAATCGACCCAATCAAAGAAATTTTTCCCACCCCATGTCAAATACGATGCCGTATCGGTGTTGAGGGAGAAAATTGCAACAATACCGAACACATAGAAAAACAGCCCCATCGAGACCGCTGCTTTGATGCGACTCATATTCCATCTGTCGATTAGATACTGAATCATCGGTTCAACGAGTGAAACCGAAGAGGTTAGCCCAGCAAACGCCAACGCAAGGAAAAACAAAACCGCGAGGACATTTCCGACCAATCCCATCGCGTGAAAAACAGAGGGTAATGAGATAAATACCAATCCGGGTCCTTTGGCAGGTTCGGCTCCATATTGAAACAACAATGTAAACAACACCAATCCTGCGGCCAATGCGATCAACGTATCGGTAATAATAACAAAAATCGATGCACGGACAAGATTGCTGCTTTTCTCTAACGACGCAGAATAGATCATGATCGCCCCCATCCCCAGTGACAGGGTGAAAAATGCATGTCCCACCGCTACGGCAAACGCCTCAGAAGTGAGCCTACCCCAATCAGGGACAAACATATACGAGAGTGCTTTTGAGAAATTCTCAAGATTCATGACATAAACCAACATCCCAGCGATAATAAGCATCAAAGCGGGCATCAAAATGAGATTAAACCTCTCAATCCCCCCTTTAATCCCTCTCACCAAAACGGCGGTGACAATCATAAACGAAAGGGTATGAAAAAAGATTTGCACCCCAATCCCCTGTGTCATAAGATGATTATAAATCCCCTCTGCTTCAGGTATGGTGGCTGGCAGGGTTCCAAAAGAGAGGGTGATATAATAAAAAATCCACCCAATAACGACCGAGTAATAAAACATAACAAGGGTTCCGGATAGCCCCATAAATCCGGCGTATTTCCACCGCTCTTTGTGACGAGGTGCCAAATCTTCAAACGCCCCTACTCCATCACGCCGTCCCAAATATCCAATCAGCATCTCGGCAATCATAACCGAAAAACCGACCAATACTACCGTCAACAAATAAACCAAAACAAATGCACCTCCGCCGTATTCTCCCGTTATATAAGGGAACTTCCAAATATTTCCAAGACCGACCGCCGACCCAACAGCCGCCATCAAAAAACCCCATCGGCTAAAATGTGCTATTTTCATACGTTTCCCTCTTCTGCATCTTAATGAATCATTAGCAAAGTTGATTCCCAACTCTAAGGTATTATAGCAAAATCGCAAAAGTATTGACATTATATAAATTTTTGTATATAATTTCGCCTCACTAATTAGCTCGCTTGAGTTTTAGTTGGTTGAAGGTCGGGGTGTAGCTCAGTATGGTTAGAGTACTTGGTTTGGGACCAAGGGGCCGAAGGTTCGAGTCCTTTCACCCCGACCATTTTTTTCTTTATGTCCCTTTTTTCAAACAGATTCTTTTACAGATGGTGGGTGTAGCTCAGTTGGTTAGAGCATCAGGTTGTGGTTCTGAGGGTCGTGGGTTCGAGACCCATCACCCACCCCATTTGTTTCTAGTTTGAAACCCTTATGATACGCGATGTTTTAGAAGGATGTGCGTTCGTAGCTCAACTGGATAGAGTAACGGACTTCGGATCCGTAGGTTATAGGTTCGAACCCTATCGGGCGCACCATATATACTTTCGCGTCCTTAGCTCAGCTGGATAGAGCAATGCCCTTCTAAGGCATCGGTCAGAGGTTCGAATCCTCTAGGGCGTACCACCTTAGACTTATTTTATTGTGCGGATGTGGTGAAATTGGTAGACACGCCAGACTTAGGATCTGGTGCCTCACGGTGTGAAGGTTCAAGTCCTTTCATCCGCACCACCATTAGTTATCCTATTATCTCATCAAATTGATTCACCTTTTCCATCACTTACACAATTAATGGTTCCAACACTTTATACTCCAATCCATGTTTCAATAAAAATCTCTATATCTCCCTCATGTCAACCATTCTTACCGTTGTTGAGCTATCGCGCTGCTCGACATTCTCTAATAAAGAACTAACCTTACGCATTTGATGAAATCAAGGGCAAAAGGGGAGTTTTCTGCCATATCAAAAAGATATGGCAAGCTTTAGGGGGTTGTAGGGAGATTTGTCCCTGATGCTTTACGG
>JACXUF010000022.1 GCA_014764105.1 Sulfuricurvum sp.
CCCGCGCTGTAATGCTCGATCGCATATTCGTAGAGTGCACGAAGAGTCGCAAAATCCTGCACTTCATTCATATCGAGCCGCTCCATGTTTTCCAATGCGTTGGTCATACGTTCCAATGCTAGATCAAGAATGTTCGTATAAAACGCCATCAACGTATCTTCATCAAACGTCTCGTATGCCTGCGCTTCGAGGAGATACAAAGAGGCGATGTCCCCTTCGCTTTGCGCCTGATAGATTTTCTCTTTGAGTGCTTCGCTCATGTTAATGCATCCTTTAGGCGATTAAGTGCTTCGATGGTGCGCGCCGTCTCTTCGACGAGGGCGATACGGATGTAGCCGATACCTGGGTTCTCTCCGAGTGCATCTTCACGGGCTAAAAATTCCCCCGGCAATACTTTGACGTTGTAGTCACGGAATAAGCGTTGGGTAAATTCGAGTGCATTAGGAACTTTGAGCCAAAGATAAAACGTCGCATCTGAGGTTTCAACACCCAAAATCTCCTGCGCCGCTTTGAAGTTTTCCGCATAGACAGTGCGCGCTTTTGCCACATGATACTCATCTGCCCATGCCATTGCCGCCGCTGCTTGGAGGGGCAAAGGAGAAGCACATCCGACATAGGTACGATACTGCACATATCCTTGCAAAATCTCAGCGTCCCCTGCGATAAATCCACTGCGCAACCCCGGTGCAGAAGAGCGTTTAGAAATCGAGTTGATCGCAAGGACATTTTTAAACGACGTATTCCCCACATATACTGATGCTTCGAGGAGTGAGGGGACTTTCTGATCGGTGTAAATCTCGCTGTAGCACTCGTCATTGATGAGACAAAAATCGTGCTTGAGAGCAAGCTTCACCCACTCGCCCAACTCTTCGAGACTCAGCACCGATGCGGTCGGGTTGTTCGGGAAATTCAAAATGACCAAATCGCACCCAGCCAGTTCTGATTCATTGATGATCGGCTTGAAGTTATTGGCTTCAGTGAGATTGAGATGGATCACCCGCGCACGAGAGGCAATTGCCGCACCCTCGTAAATCTGATAAAACGGATTGGTGTACGCCATAACAGGCTCTTTTTTATCAAATAGATAATACTGTGGAAAATTAAAGAGCACTTCACGAGTCCCAAACGAGCTCACAAGTTCATTCACTTTGAGCTTTACTCCAAAACGACTCTCCACGAACCCTCTCATCGAGTTGTTCAGATAGGCTTCTCCTGCCGTTTTCGGATAACGACGAAGCTCTTCAGAGTGTTTGGCGAGCGATTTTTGGATAAATGCTGGGGTCTCAAACTGCGGCTCTCCGATGGTCAAAGTAATCGGAGAATACTCAGGATTAGGGGTGATTCCCTCTAGAAGTCGGGTTAGTTTTTCAAATGGATACGGTTCAAAGCGCAATGGATAGTCTTTATATATGGAATTATCATTATATTATAACCATTTAATACCTAATAACCTCTTTTTTTTGATGGAATCTTTGATCTTCTGTGCCATCAACCATATGCTCAAAATCTTTGATAGTATGCTTACTTATCACCATATAACGCCCAAGCGCCATCACATTATCATCTGAGCTGGCATGTTTGCGATCAATCGTAAACGCTGATCTGTATCCAGCCCTCTTGGCATCAACCAATAACCCATCATCATAGATCCCAAATACCCATGCGAGGTATTTGATCTCATGACCTGTTTTCTCTTCGAGCTTTTTCTTGGCGCCTGCGAGTTGTTTGTCGACAAACTTTGCATACTCTTGTTCTGAGAGCTTTTTCTTCTCTTTTTTGAAATTTGGGTGCCAATAGGTATGTGACTCTACACGAAACAATTTGGTGGATTCAAGCTCTTGGATTTGCTCCCATGTCATAGCGTACTTGGCGTTGGAAATCGCACTCGGATAGATAAACAATGTCACGGGGATATTATATTTTTTGACAATCGGAGCCATATCAGTGTAGACGCTTTTATGTCCGTCATCAACGCTAACCACGACCGATTTGAAGGGGATAGATTTCACTCTTCCAGACAAATACCCCATCGCCGTATCAAGAGAAATAATCGTATAACCGTGTGTTTTCAACCACTCCATCTGCTCGGCAAATGCAGAGTTTTTGATCGTCATCGAATCGACAACCTCGACACCAAAACGGTGATAACATAAAATGGGGACTTTTATCAGCGGTTGAGCCGCCATCAATACACCAGCCAACATACTTATGGATACTAAAACTCGCAACATCTATCCTATCCTTGTAAAAAAATCGGTGGATTATAACGCATTTAATTGTCCTCACTAATGTTACCCACTTTACGTTCATAGCCCGCAAAGTGGCAGGGACAAATCTTCCTACAACCCCCTAAAGCTTGCCATATCTTTCGGATATGGCAGAATCTTCCAGCGGGAGAAAATTTCTCTCACAAAATCCATTTTCTCGGATAATAAAACGAAAAATTGAAAAAATTATCCAAAACTCTCACCGATTTACCCTGTTTTTTAGAAATTTTATAAAATTCTGATCCATTACAAACCCATATTTTAGGCATTTATATAAAATGTTGTTACAAATTTCAAAAAAATCCTTGACAACACTAGGGTGAGTAGTGGTATACTTCCGCCATATTTTTTTAAGGAGTCTTACCATGTTGAAAGTTATCTCTGCGTTGTTGCTTGCAGCTATGTTTATCGGATGCAGCGAGTCTGCTACTACAGAAGCACCAGCTGCTACTGAAGAAGCTGCACCTGCTACTGAAGAAGCTGCACCTGCAGCTGAAGAAGCTGCACCTGCTACTGAAGAAGCTGCACCTGCTGCTGAAGAAGCTGCACCTGCTGCTGAAGCTGCTACACCTGCTGCTGACACTGCTGCTGAAGCTGCACCTGCTAAATAAGTTAAACTTATTGGCTCGTTTCACACTTCGGTGTGAAACTTCTTTTTTCTTTCTTTTTCTTTATTTTTAGTCCTTCTTATTAGAATTTCTGTTACAATATTCTGAAATTTATGTTAGGAGAATTATCGATGAAATCGTTGATCAGTATCGCCTGTGCCATGTTACTATTTGGATGTAGCAATGAGCCGCAAAACAGTGAAATACCACAAGCCACGCCAACTGCTCCTGTTGCCGTTAAAAACAACGCTTCTAGCACTCCTACTGAACCATCAACCACCCCACTGGAAACTTCTACTGAGGTTCAATCGAAAGTGGCTCCCAAGGAACCTGCTACTGCTTCTGTGGCATCGGTTGACGGAGCAGCCCTCTACACGCAAAAATGTGCTTCATGTCATGGTGTAAAGGCGGAAAAATCAGCATTGAATAAATCTCAAATTATTGCAGAATTTAGTGAGACTCAAGTAAGAGAGGCGCTCAAAGGGTATCAGACTGGAACCTACGGCAAAGAGATGAAAGGAGTTATGCAAGGACAGACCAAAGGGCTTAGCGATGCGCAGATCGATGCGCTAGCGGCACATATTGCGACACTTTAATTCTCACTTTTGGGTAGCGCAAATTTTTGCGTTACCAACTCCCCTTCGTCATTGAAAAACAGGTAATAGAGTTTATCTTTTTTGACACTCAGTCCTGCCAAATAGCGCAACGCCAAATTCGCTTGAAGTGAAGCAATATGCATCACGATAGGTGCAGCAATCCCAGCAGGAGTTTTGGTGGTTATTTTAAAAAGCTCGTTAAACGATGCCTCCTCAAAAAAACAGACCTGACCGTTAAACGCTTCAACCGATCCATATACCCACGGCAAACCTTTTGATTTGGCATATGTATTGATCGCACCGCGAGAGGGGAGATTATCGGTAGCATCGATGATTAAATCGATATCGATATTTTTTTCGGCAAATTCCTCAAAACGGCACACATGAGCGTACGCTTTGACATAGGGGCAACGTGCTTCGATCAGCTTAGCAGCAATCTTCGATTTATATTGTCCATCATCACCAGACTTAAAAGCGATTTGCCGATGGATATTATGAAGACTCACCGTGTCAAAATCGATCATATGGATCTCTCCTATTCCAGATGAGCCCAATGCAAAAGCCAACGATGATCCAAGACCACCGCTTCCAATAATTGCAATCCGTTTGGATTGAAGTATCCATTGGGTCTCTTCACCCCATAATTGAACCTGTCGATGGAAATAGTGCATCATTGGATGACTCCTACGGATAATTTAGATAAGGGTATCATCGTTTTGGTAAACACAACGACTCTATTTTCGTTTACGCAACGCCTCTTTAAACCCCCACCCTTTTCGTGATTCAGTGAGACTTTTTCGATCCAAATCGATAATCAAAAGCTCTTCAGTATTCCCTAAATCAGCCTCAATTTCACCATCAGGTGAAACCACCATCGAATCACCGTAAAACTTCCAAGCGTGTTTTTCATCGAAATATTCACCAACTCGATTCGCACGAATAATATAGCAGTTATGGGTGAAAGCACGCATTTTAAGCAACTCTCTCCATCGATTATGCGATTCAAACGTCGAAGCACTCGGAACCAAAACCACATCGACAACTTTGTTACTTACCGCATCCCACATGGGATCAAAATGGGTTTCAAATCCCCCCATCACGGCGAATTTAAACCTTTCACATCCAAAAATCATCGGAGGCTTAACCGCTTCAATCGGATTATTAAAAAATTTCTCTTCATTCCAGTGGGGATAATTGATCAAAAATTGCTGTGGATAATAGGTGACACTGCGTGGATTGATTTTTGCAATCATTTTGGTACACTCGTTTTTTTTGACCGTCACAATCGGAGAGACAAACGTTAAATCGTATTTTTGTGCCAACGATTTCAAAGCCTCAATCTGATGGGCACTCTGCTCCCGTATCATCGATACGGGAGTTTGCACCAACTCTTTAAAAAACGGGTTGAGGAGATATTCACCCATCAAAATAAGTTTTACCCCTTTTTGGTGGGCGACTCGTGCATAATTTTCGAGTTTATTATTCCCCATTCCGATTGATGGGAGTTGAAGAATCGCAACACGCATTAGTGCTCCTGATTTTTGATGATTTGAATCTGAAGCTCGGCATTTTGGAGCATAGTCTCCGCCATTTTAAGCTCTTTCATCCCCTCTTCATACGCTTTGACACTCTCATTCATCGGCAAAGCTGGATCCATCAATTTTTCCAAAATCGCTTTGGCGTTCGTTATCTTAGCTTCAAAACTCTCTTCGTTTTTCATAGTGCACTCCGTACATAATCCTCTATTTTATCAATTTCTACCAAAAAAGCATCATGTCCATAATCGCTGTCAACGTTAAAGTAATCACTGTTTGTTTTTCCAAGCTGCACCAAAGTATCATGAATCGATCTCATCTCGCTTGGGAGAAAAAGGAGATCTTTATCGAAACTGACGAGATAAAGCTCTGCATTGATTTTTGAAAGCGCCTCTTCCATCGAATCAAACCCGCGTGAGAGATCGTAAATATTAATAGCTTTGGTAATGTAAAGATACGACAATGGATCAAACCATTTCGTAAAATTGTACCCGTTATACTCCAAATATGACTCAATCTGAAACTTACCAAACAATTCGTACAAACCATCATTACGCTTGTATTCACGACCGAATTTTCGCTCCATCGAATCTGGGGAGAGAAAACTGATATGCCCTGCCATACGTCCGATCGCCATACCACTAAGACCGTTTTCACGTATAACCGCGGGATCGTAGTAGCCGTTTTTGAACTCTGGATCTTTGAGGATCGCCTCTTGGGCAACCTTGTTAAACGCAATTGCCCACGGTTGCGTCACCGCCGTCGCCGCCATCGCAATGATTTTTTTGGCAAAATTGGGGAAAAATACCCCAAACGCTAACGCCTGCATCCCCCCCATCGATCCGCCGATGATCGCATGAACCTGATGGATTCCCAAACGATCGAATAAGATACGCTGCGCCTTGACCATATCCAAAATAGTCACCACTGGAAATTTATAGCGATATTCATCGGTATAGGGATAACGGGGAGACATCGGTCCAGTAGAACCAAAACAGCTCCCAATAACGTTGGTACAGATCACGAAAAATTTGTCGGTATCGACCGCTTTCCCCTGACCTATGAGTCCATCCCACCATCCAGCTTTGTTATCCCCCTCATACGTCCCTGCCGCATGATGCGATCCAGTCAGGGCGTGACATATTACGATGACATTATCTTTGGCAACATTAAGCTCACCGTACGTCTCATAGACAATATCATAGGGTTCCAATATACGCCCGCTCTCCAAATAGAGCGGATTGGTAAAATGTTCACTGGCGGTTTGGAGGTTTAACATAGAGCCCTTTTTTTTATGCGCTCAACGCTGCTTTAAGATCATTGATCAAATCTTCGTATGCTTCAAGCCCGATGCTAAGGCGGATAAGTCCCGATGGAACACCGCACGCCACCAACTCTTCAGGTGAGAGCTGTTGATGAGTTGTTGATGCCGGATGGGTAATAATCGATTTGCTATCTCCGATATTGACCACTAACGAGAAAAGCTTGGTCGCATCGACGATCTTTTTCGCCGCTTCAAAACTCTCTACCTCAAAACTAAGCAAACCGCTCGACATCCCATCTTGGAAATAGCGTTGTGCATTGGCGTAGTTGTTGTTGCTTTTAAGTCCCGGATAGTTCACTTTTTTCACTTGTGGATGCGATTCTAAAAACTCCGCAATGGCTTGTGCGTTGCGTGAGTGTTCTCTCATGCGGAGCGAAAGAGTTTCGATCCCTTGGATAAAGAGCCATGAGTTGAACGGTGATACGACTGCACCCAAATCACGCAATAATGAAAGACGTGCACGGAGGGTAAACAACGGTAATGATACATCAACATAGATCAATCCATGATAGCTCTCATCGGCTTCATTAAACTGCGGATAGCGACTGTTTCCACGGATAACATCAACCAGCCCCTCACGCTCGACCATGATCCCGCCGATAGCAAGACCTTGACCCGTCGTATATTTGCTCGCACTATGGACAACAACATCAACACCGTGCTCCAATGGGCGGCACAATATCGGAGTCGCCACCGTGTTATCGGCAATAGTGAGAATCCCGTGCTTTTTGGCAATCGATGTGATCGCGGCAATATCGGCAACATCAATACTTGGATTGGTTAATGTCTCGAAAAAGATCACTTTGGTTTTGCTATCGACCAACGCTTCAATTTCACTAGGATTTTGAACATCGAAATAACGTGCTTCAATTCCAAAACGCTTAAGGGTATAAGCACTCTGAGTTAACGTACCGCCGTAAAGTTGACGTGCACAGATGATATTATCCCCCGCTTCTGCTGCATTGGCGATAGCGTAAAAAATCGCCGCCATTCCGCTCGATGTCGCCAAACCTGCCACACCACCCTCAAGTGCCGCGAATCGTTTTTCAAACACATCTGTGGTTGGATTATTCAGACGGGTATAGATATTTCCCAACTCTTTTAGGGCAAAAAGATTTGCCGCATGTTCGACATCGCGAAATTCGTACGCGGTGGTCTGATAGATGGGAACCGCCATCGTACTTTGGGTATCTTTGTCGTATCCAGCATGGAGTGCTTCAGTTTGTAGTTGCATAGTTTCCTCTTTATATTACGATACATCAAAAAACTCTCAAAAACATCTTGTTTTTTGTAGCTTTAGGGGATTACAGAGGACTTTAGTCCTTGCCACCAAAACTGATGCATCCGTTTTGGTGTATACAAAATCATTTAAATATGATAATTCGGTGCCTCTTGAGTGATGATAACATCATGAACATGAGACTCTTTAAGCCCCGCACTCGTAATCTCAACAAACTCTGCCTTATCCCACAACACTTCAATGCTCTCTGATCCGCAATACCCCATCGATGAACGAAGTCCTCCCATCATTTGATGGACGACTGACGCAATACTTCCACGATACGGCACACGCCCCTCGATCCCCTCAGGAACTAATTTATCAGCTGCTGTCCCCTCTTGGAAGTAGCGATCGGTTGAACCTTTGGTCATTGCACCGATCGAACCCATACCACGATACGATTTGTATTGGCGCCCTTGATACATAATCGTGTCACCTGGAGACTCTTCGGTTCCTGCTAGGAGTGATCCTGCCATAACAACACTCGCCCCCACAGCTAACGCTTTAGCAATATCTCCTGAATAGCGAATACCGCCATCGGCGATGATCGGTACTCCGTGAGCCCTCCCTACAGTTGCACACTCATCGATAGCCGAGATCTGCGGAACACCGACACCAGCAACGATACGGGTCGTACAAATCGATCCCGGTCCAATACCCACTTTGACACCGTCAGCTCCCGCTTCGATCAATGCCAATGTCGCTTCACCAGTGGCCACGTTTCCAGCAATAATATCAACAACCATCTCTTTTTTGATCGCCTTGACCGTATCGATAATCCCTTTTGAATGACCGTGAGCCGAATCCAAAACCAACACATCCACTCCCGCATCGACAAGTGCTTTGGCACGATCAAGCTGCCCTACTCCAATCGCCGCACCGACACGAAGACGACCGAAATCATCTTTATTCGCATGAGGATATTCAATCCGTTTTTTGATATCTTTGATCGTAATCAGCCCTTTGAGAAAACCGTTTTCATCGATAATCGGGAGTTTTTCGATTTTGTTTTTATGCATCACTTGTTCCGCTTCTTCGAGGGTAATCCCCGCTTTTGCAGTCACAAGAGGCATCGGCGTCATCACATCTTTTGCCAATTTTTTTAAATCTTTCTCAAAACGCATATCACGGTTGGTCAAAATTCCCAATAGCTTATTGTGACTATCGACAACTGGAACGCCCGAAATTTTAAATTCATTCATCAATTGTTCTGCTTCAGCAAGCGTCGCATTAGGCTGAACATAAATCGGGTCGATAATAATTCCACTCTCCGATTTTTTCACCTTTTTTACCTGTTTGACTTGGGTTTCAATATCCATATTTTTATGGATGATCCCAATCCCACCCAAATGAGCCATGGCAATCGCCGCACGGTATTCAGTAACCGTATCCATCGCCGCGGAGACCATCGGGATATTCAGAGGGATATTACGGGTCAGTTTTGTTTTTAAACTCACCTCTTTGGGGAGTACTTCAGAGTATTTAGGGATGAGCAATACATCTTCAAAAGTGAGGGCGCGTTTACGAATATTCATCAACTATCCTTTTAATTTAGTTTCGAGGCTAAACGCCCCATTAAACAGGGTTTGCTCCGCATACGGAGCGGCTATCAGCTGAAGCCCGACTGGCATACCGTTAGTTGCGGTATCCACAGGAACCGAAATTGCCGGAAGACCCGCAAGATTGACCGAAATCGTATAAATATCACTTAGATACATCTCTAGTGGATCACTAAGCGCACCAAATTCATAGGCTGTACGGGGAGCTACCGGGGTAAGGATCAAATCCACCTCTTCGAAAATCTTATTATACTCCTCTTGGATCAACCGACGTACTTTTTGCGCTTTGACATAATAGGCGTCGTAATATCCCGATGAGAGTACAAAGTTACCAAGCATGATACGGCGTTGAACTTCAGTTCCAAATCCACGTGATCGGGTTTGCAAAAAGGTGTCTTTGAGATTTTCACCCTCTACTCGGTTACCGTAACGGATACCGTCATAGCGGGCAAGATTGGTTGTTGCTTCAGCGGTTGCGGTGATGTAATATGCAGAAATATCATATTTCGGATCCATCAATGTTTTTTCAATAATCGTATGTCCAGCCACTTTGAGTGCCTCGACCGCTTTAGCATACGCTTTGCGAACATCCTCGGAAGCGTCTTTGACGTAATCAGGGACAATCGCAATGGTCAATTTGACATTCGGATCAAGTTTATCACTTACGGTGCCATCATGTCGATCCGCAGAAGTAGAATCTTTGGGATCGTACCCTTGGATAATATCATACAAGATCGCCGCATCTTCGACGTTTTGGGTCATCGGTCCGATCTGATCAAGCGAACTCGCATACGCGCCCAATCCGTATCGGCTAACACGTCCGTAAGTCGGTTTCATCCCGACGATTCCACAGAATGCCGCCGGCTGACGAATCGATCCCCCCGTATCGCTTCCCAAAGCCGCAACGGCTAGCCCTGCGGCAACGGCAGCGGCCGAACCACCAGAACTCCCACCTGGAACACAGTTGTGATTGAGTGGGTTTAGAGTTTTGCCATAACAACTACTCTCAGTAGTTGAACCCATCGCGAATTCGTCCATATTGGTACGACCAAACGGCGACATATTTGCAGCAAAAAGCTTTTCGATAACGGTCGCATTGTAAGGGGCAATGTAGCCTTTGAGGATATTCGATCCAGACGTTACTGACCATCCCGCAACTTGGATGTTATCTTTAATCGCAATCGGGATCCCATCACCAACGTTTAGTACGTCAATATAGGCATTGAGTTCAAGATTGGCAGCAATTTTAGCTCTCAATTCTTCTTTGAGTGCACTGATTTCTTCTTTTGAAAGCTTTAACGCCTCTTTGAGTGTAATCATAAAGGTTCCTTTCGTCGTTTTGCTTGTTTCACCATCATAATGCCCAAAGCGATGACGATAAAAATAACCCCGACCGTTTCTATAATCAAGCTAAACGGGACAGGCTGCGTCACATCGATCATTATCCCACCACCGACGCACAACGTTCGCACAAGCTCTCTTCATCAACACTGTGGTATTTCCAACAGCGTGGACATTTAGCTTTGGAAGCAAGGGCAATATTAAATTTCCAACCCTCCAGTTCAAACGTTCCTATAATATCTTTGAGTTCACACGCACACCATTTTGAAATCACAAGATACTCTTCAATATCTTTTTTCTCAAACGTATGAGGCATATTGGTTGAAATAACCAATTCGAGAGTATTTTTAATCACTTTCTCTTTTTTGAGTCCATCGACAATTTCATTAAAAGCAATACGAATCGCTTTCGCACGTTCTTCAGCCCAAAGGCTTTCTACAGGTTCAATAGAAGCATAAGTAATATCAAAAATATCTGTTGCAGACCCTTTGATTACTGCAGGGGCATTTTCAAAAATTTCATCGGCGGTATAGGTCAAAATCGGAGCGATTAACCCAAGCATCGATTTGGCGATAATTGCCATCGCGCTTTGGGTTGAGCGGCGCCCCTGCGAATTAGCCGCATCACAGTACATACGATCTTTCGTAATATCAATGTAGATTCCACTGAGTTCATTGACGATGAAATAATTCAGACCACTCATCCCGTGAACAAAATTGTACTCTCCAAACAAACGATGGGTCTCATCAAACACCTCTTTGGCTTTAGCGACGATCCATTTATCGATTTCACCCATTTCACTGTACGGAACAATACTCTCGAGTCCGTCAAGATTAGCAAGCATAATACGGAACGTATTACGTAATTTACGGTATTGTTCCGCAATCTGCTTGAGAATATTATCGGAAATCTTCAAATCCCCTTGGTAATCACTCATCGCAACCCAAAGACGGAGAATTTCACTACCGTACTGACTGAGTACTTTTTCGGGAGCAACGACGTTTCCTTTAGATTTTGACATCTTCTCACCCTTCTCATCAACGGTAAATCCATGTGTCAAAAGGGCTTTATATGGAGCGACATGTTCGACCGCCGTAGACAAAAAGAGTGAGCTTTGGAACCATCCGCGATGCTGGTCTGAACCCTCAATATAAAGATCTGCCGGATACGCCCCCGCATCGTAGTTACGAGATTTGAGTACCGCATTCCATGTTGAACCACTATCAAACCATACATCAAGAATATCGGAGACTTTTTCGAGTTCATCCGCTTTGTAACCTGAACCCGGATAGAGGAGTTCTTCGATCGACATCGAATACCACGCATCCGAACTGTGTATCTCAAAAATCATCGCAATGTAATTGAGTACTTTTTCATCGAGGATCACTTCGCCGGTCGCTTTGACGCGGAAAAATGCAATAGGCACTCCCCAATCTCGCTGACGCGAAATACACCAATCTGGGCGGTTTTCAACCATTGAACCGAGTCGATTTCTCCCCGATTCCGGATAAAAAGCTGTTTTCGCTACTTCGTCTTTGGCAATTTCACGGAGTGTTTTCATCTCCCCATCAGGGGTTCCATCAACACTAATAAACCACTGTTTCGTCGCGCGGAAAATAAGGGGCGTATGAGAACGCCAACAGTGCGGATAGGAGTGGCGGAATTTTGAGACTTTGAGTGCTTTGCCCCCCAACAACGAGATAATCGGCTCATTCGCTTTGAAAACATGCATTCCGACAAACGCTTCGGGATCGGGGAGGAGACTTTCACGAATAACCGTATTGTCATAACACCCCATCTCATCAACCGGCATTATCACATCGAGGTTGTAGCGTAAACCCACACGGTAGTCCTCCTCACCGTGTCCCGGAGCGGTGTGGACACACCCAGAACCATTCTCCATCAATACGTGCTCGCCAAGTACGATATGGGAGGTGCGGGTGTTGAGCGGATTGATTGCATAGAGATTTTCAAGCTTTTTAGCCTCAATTTTTTGAACGATTGTTCCGCTAAATACACCCTCTTCGACGAGAGCGGCATACCGTTTTTCAGCCACAATATACCCATCGCTGGTTCGGACATACACCTCATCAGGGTTAAGAGAAATCCCCGTATTGGCCGGCAATGTCCACGGTGTCGTTGTCCAGATTACAATCGCAGCATCCCCCTCAATCCCAGCACTAATTTTGGCTTCTGGGCTCAATTCAAACGCGACATAGATCGAGTAGTCCTCTTTGTCTTCGTATTCAACTTCAGCTTCGGCCAGTGCCGTCCGCTCTGCCCAGCTCCAATAGACTGGTTTGGAACGCTCGATCAAAAGCCCTTTTTTGGCGACGGCACAGAGTGTACGATAGATATTTGCTTCAAACTTGGAATCCATCGTCAAATAGGGGTTATCCCAATCGGCAACAACACCCAGTTTTTTGAACTCTTCTCGTTGGATGTCAATGAATTCTTTGGCATGATCGCGACACATTTGACGAACTTCAGCGGTAGAGAGGAGCTCTTTTTGCTGTTTTCCACCCAGCTTTTTTTCGACCTGTTGCTCAATTGGCAATCCGTGACAATCCCATCCAGGGGTGAAACGGACTGAACAGCCATTGAAATAGTGGTATTTGACAACGATATCTTTGAGTATTTTGTTGAGTGCGTGCCCAATATGGGTGTGTCCGTTGGCATACGGAGGTCCATCATGTAATGTAAAACTTTTCGCACCTTCGCGATTGGTTTTCATGCGACCGTAAACGTCATTAGCAATCCATGAGGCATAGCGTGTTGGCTCGTTTTGAACCAAATTTCCGCGCATTGGAAATTCGGTATGAGGTAGAAGGAGGGTCTCTTTATAATCCATCTGTTACCTTATATAAAAAGTGGTGCATTATAGCTTCAAGGGGTTTAAATTTTGCTGTCACGAGGGGTAGCTATGCTATACTATCCCAAATTTATACTGGAAAAAACCATGAAACGTGATGTTATATTTGTAGGGAATCGACTGATTTTAAATGAAGCCTTTGAGCACTATATCCTCCGAAGTATCAAAAATCATCTCACTTCGATCGACTCTATTAGCTATTTTGAGGAATCAGACAAAGGGCTCTTTTTACACTTAGAAGCACTCCTCAAAAACGATTCCAAACTCATCATCGTCACCACTAAAAATACCTTTACAATTGTCGGGAAACTTCTCAGTACAGTCACCGCCGATAATCAAATTTTAAAAGAGCAAATGTTGATCCCCTCTCGTACCTGTGTTCTTGAGAACGGTAGCTATCTTCTCAACCATAACAGCTCAGAAATCAATGTCCTTTTAGCAACAGAAGGTAAAAAACTCCCTCCAATCCTGATCGAAGATGAGAGTCGAGTAGCCACCATTCATCTTTTTAATGAAGAGTTAGTCAACGCCCAAACGCTTCTTGAACCATTGGCTCAAAATTTTGACGTTAAACTTGAATTCAGTGAACTGGTGAATGGGTGGATTAAAATCCGTGTCTACACCCGTAAACATGGAAATTTATCTCAATTTATCGCTTCAACGCGGGGGCTAATGCACCACAAAGTGATCGCAGCTAGCAACATAGCGGCATTTATCATTGAACGCCTTACTACCCATCAGAAAAAACTCTCTTTTGCCGAAAGTTGCAGTGGCGGATTACTTGCCCATTTTTTCACATCCCAAAGTGGAGCCTCTTCTATGTTCGATGGTTCTTTGATCACCTATTCCAATACCCTCAAAGCCAATTGGCTTGCCGTGGATGACACTGCACTTGAAAGCTACGGTGCGGTGAGTGCTGAAGTGGTGGTTGAGATGTCGGAGGGGGCGATGAATGTCAGTTTCGCCGATTATGCCCTCTCCATCAGTGGTGTAGCCGGACCTACCGGAGGGAGTGAAACCAAACCGGTTGGAACCGTATACATCAGTGCACGAAGCAAGACAGCGGTTCATACCGAACGGTACTATTTTGAAGGAGATCGCAATTACATTCAGGAACAAAGTGTTCTGATGGCAGTCAAAATGCTCCTAAACATTGATCGAGAACTTTTTTTTAGTTAATTCACCATTTTTACTTGACAAAACAATATCTTTCCCCTATAATTTCGCCCTCACAATCTCCGATTCGGTTGGTTGCAGAGGTCTCGTTAGCTCAGCCGGTAGAGCATCTCACTTTTAATGAGGGGGTCGATGGTTCGAATCCATCACGGGACACCAGTGTAACGTCATTGACCCTTTCGTCTAGTGGCCAAGGACACTATCACTTCATGGTAGGAACAGAGGTTCAAATCCTTTAGGGGTCGCCATTTGTTCGTGTTATTTTGGGAGTTTAGCTCAGTTGGTAGAGCGCTACCCTTACAAGGTAGATGTCACAAGTTCGAGTCTTGTAATTCCCACCATTTTTTTGGCGCTGCAGCGGT
>JACXUF010000023.1 GCA_014764105.1 Sulfuricurvum sp.
TAAAGCTTGCCATATCTTTTTGATATGGCAGAAAACTCCCCTTTTGCCCTTGATTTAATCAAGTGCATAAGGTCAGTTAATATCTAATATTTGAAAGAGAGGGGTTTAATCCCCTTTTTTTCGCCTCTCTCACAAACCGTTTATACCCTTTCTCCTCTTTTACACCCACCTTATAACTGATAAACTTTAGATAATGGATAATTTGTGCGGGGGTGAGGTTATTTTTGTGGGATGCTTCCATCAGGATGTAATAGGGAATTTTTACCTTTTTAGCCACAAACGCACGGCTGAGACGGCGAAGCTCGTCGGCGTGATGGTGGGTGCACAGTAGGGCAAAGACGAACGGAAGTCCCGTCCGCTCATGCCAAAGTCTCCCTAGGTCGGTATACTCCCCTTTGCTGTAATAGTAACGGAGCGCTTTGTCTCCGATTAGTACCTCTCCATGAACCTCTAAAATCTGAGCGAGGAGGTTGGAAGTTGCCGAATCCTTATCTGCTTTGTCGGTATTGGGGAGAGATAGGACGCTGAGTACTTCACGTTGAGCGACGATCCCGACCCCGAAGTGGTGGCAATTTTTTGCGGTAATGCTGGAGATAAACGCCGCATCAATACGGCGCATGGCAAATTCGCGATTAAGTGCCGATGGGACCCCTTTGTGATAATGGAGGCTTTGGTGAAATCGGGTGCTTCGGGCGTATCGCTTGATGAAAACGTGAAACGGTAAAAGGTTTATAAAATCAATTTTTCCGAAAATCACACTCTTTCCTCTGTAAACTTCTACCCCAAACGAGGCAAGCTTTAGTGCCTTAGCGGCTAGTGTAGCCAAAGGGGTGAGTTCCTTTGGGTTTGTAGGGAGATTTGTCCCTGCCACTTTGCGAGTTTTGCTCGTAAAGTGCGTAATATCAGTTATAAAATATGAATGTATTATACTAACCCATAGCTAACAAGGGACTGTTATTGAGGATTTGCTATAATTTACCCATTAACTACCCAAAAGAGAAATGATTATGGTAACTATCGAATTTTTAGGACCGATCCAAAAAGCTCCACTGACATTGGAAGTAACGTCGTTGCGGGATGTGGCGGAAGCGTTGAAAAACGACAGCGAAATGGCGCAGTGGTTGGACAGTTGTGCGGTAGCGGTGAACGATACATTGGTCGCCTCTCTAGATACTTCGCTAAAATCGGGTGATAAAGTCTCATTGCTTCCTCCGGTGTGTGGCGGATGAGTATGCTTGAACTCTATGATGGAGCGCTAAACGTCTCTGAAATTATTACCCGCTGGTATGCGCAAGAGGTCGATTATAACTACGGTGCTTATATCCCTTTTATCGGTACGGTCCGAGAAGAAGATGGAATTGAGGGGTTGAGTTTTGATGTTTATGAGCCGATTTTGTCTAGTTGGTTTGACGCGTGGCAGGCCAAAGTGGAAACTCTCGGAGCAAAGCTCAAAATGGCGCACAGCCGTGGGGATGTACTGGTCCATCAAAGTTCTTATATCGCAGCGGTTTTTTCACCGAAACGCCGCGTCGCACTAGAGACGATCGAGAAGTTTGTCGAGGATTTCAAGGTCTCCGCCCCGATATGGAAGTATGATCTCAGAGGGGGTCAGCGTCTCTATGCGGCAGATCGTTCAACCCCTATTTTAGGGGCGGGGATATTAGGAGAAAAGCAATGATTTCGTATGAGACTTCCCAAAATATGATCTCTCTGCTCAGTATTACCAACCTGCGAAGTGAGAGGGTTTTTCTCTCTTCGGGATTGGGGAGGATTTTGGCGGAGGATATTGTTGCTGATAGCGATTATCCTATCCACCCGACATCGGCGATGGATGGATATGCGATCGCTCATCGGGATTTGGAAAATTATGAAACGTTTGAGGTTTTGGGGGATAACCCTGCTGGAGCCGATGATATCGGGGGGGTGATAAGCGGTGCTTGTATCAAAACTTTTACCGGCTCGTTGATGCCATCAGGATCTGATACCCTCATTCCAATTGAAAACGTTCGGGTGAACGGTGATTCTATTACCGTGACCAAAACGGTAGGGAAAGGTTTCGCGGTTCGCCCGGTGGGGGAAAGCTATCGAAAGGGAGAGGTTTTGATTCCACGCGGAACCAAGATCGGTTTTGCTGAGATCGGTGTGCTAGCTGGAATCAACCGAGTGATGATCCGTGTTACCCAACGTCCCCGTGTGGCGATCATTGCAACTGGGAGTGAGATTCTCGATATTGGTGAGGAATCACGCCATGCCGGACAGATTCGAAGTTCTAATAGCTATACTCTCCAAGCCCTCGTCGATACTCTCGGAGGCGAGAGCGTTCAGATGGGGATCGTCGGAGATGATCAAGATGCGATAATGGAGCGTTTTGAAGAGGCAATCAGTTCATGTGATATCGTCGTTAGTACCGGTGGAGTGAGTGTTGGAGACTACGATTTTGTTAAAGATATTGTCCCCCGTTTAGGTGCCAAAGTGATCTTTAAAGGGGTCAATATCAAACCGGGGCAACACGTGATGGTGGCGCAACGGGGAGATAAATTCGTTGTCTCTCTCCCTGGATTTGCCTATTCGTCAACTGTAACGTTTATTTTGTATGCCGGACCGTTGATTGCTCGGATGATGGGGATTGAAAACCCTTATGAAGTGATCGAAGCAACCCTCAAGGTTCCGTTTGTTAAACGCTCGAACAAAAGCGAATTTACCGCGTGTAATCTCTCTTTTGAAGAGGGGCGTTATTGGGTCGATTTCGAGGGAAAAAAGGGGGGGAGTTCCGCGATTTTGACCAATCTTCTCGGAAATGCGGGACTTATGATCTGTGGTGAGGAAGATGGAGATTTAGAGGCTGGGACACTCGTTCGCGTTATTAAATTGTAACTTTCTACGTTCGTGGTGAGCGAGTCGAACTGTGTGAATGTTCACCATTCGACACACTTTGGGCGAACGATAAGATTATTGAACGATCTTCGCTTTAATCGCCTCTTCTTCAACCATCTCTTTTCGATACTTGATGGCAACGATGTTTTCCGTCTCGTTAATATACCACTCGGCGATATGCTCATGCTCTAGAGCGTTCAGTTTCTCCATATCAACGTGATCCATCGGCAGGTAAAGATGGGAATAGCGGTGCGGGTTGGACATCTTAAATGTCCACAGCAGCCAGAGTGTCGAGACGACGATGAGGATAATGCTAACAATCTCCCGTCCTCCGTACTGAAGTGCCAATCCGGCAACCGCACCCCCGATAAAGGTCATTAAATAAGCAAATCCATTTGCCATCCCCAGTGCAGCCCCTTTTTGGTGAACTTTGGCGAATTTGGAGATCATCGACTGCACCAACGGCTCCATCATATTAAACGCGATGAAAAAGGCGACGACTCCGATGATAAACTCCCATCCCCTCGTCGCAAATCCCATAAGGGTAAACGAGACAATAAAGAGGAGAATCGAGAGGAGGAAAATTTCGCGCGGTTTGTTGTATTTTTCCCCGAATACGGCGGCAGGTCCCATGGCAATGAGTCCAGCGAGGAGAGCTGGGACATAGACTTTCCACAATTCAGCTTTATCCCAATCAAAACCATATCCCTCTTTGGTCAGAAGAATTGGAATGAGGACAAATGCGACCGCCATCAGCCCTTTTTGCATCCCGTTGATGATGATCATATTGAGGAGATTTTGATCGCTCAGGATGTCGCGTGTCGTCGTTTTGGAGTGGTAGATATGGCGGATGCGCGGTGGTGTTGGAACTTTGGTAAAGAGGATAACCATCGAGATAATCGCTAATCCTGCAGTAATCCAAAAGAGTGAGGCAAATCCAGCTTGTGCTGCGATAACAGGCCCAAGTGCCATTGCTGCGGCGAAACTGATCGCGATTGTCCCCCCCATCAGCGCCATCGCTTTGCCACGTGACTCTTCGGTGACCAAATCGCTGATCATGGCTGGGATCACCGCACCGATCGCCCCCGTACCTTGTAAAAAGCGCCCGATCATCAGGGTATAGATATCGGTACTGATCGCACAGATAATCGATCCCACCAAAAAGATGACCAGACCGATCAATAGCGTCGGTTTACGTCCGATTTTATCACTCATCGTCCCAAACGGTACTTGGAAAATCGCTTGGGTTAGAGCGTATCCCCCCACAATCACGCCGATGAGAAACGGAGTAGCACCTTCGAGATTTAGTGCATAAGCAGAGAGGACAGGGAGAACGAGAAAAAGACCAAAAAAACGTAAAGATAGTATTGCAGAGAGGGGAAGAACCGTTTTAAACACCTTATCACCTTAAATGGGTTAAAATTTTCATCATTATAGTATATCCGCCTTTAAAGCGGATGTCTTTGAAAATATTGCTAAGTATAGCCTAAGGATACACATGCGAGTTGTTTTGGCTACATCGAACAAAGGAAAAGTGCGTGAGATCATCGAACTGCTCCACGATCGGGAAGTTTTCCCCTATACCGATCTAATAGAGGGGTTTGAAATTATCGAAGACGGCGATACGTTCAAAGCTAATGCATTAATCAAAGCGCGTGCGGTCTATGCGGCGTTGGGGGATAACGATGCAATTGTGATTGCCGATGATAGCGGTATCAGTGTTGATGCACTTGAGGGTGCTCCAGGGATATATAGCGCCCGTTACGCGGGTGATGGGGCTAGCGATCGGGATAATCTCCTTAAAATGGTAGAGGCGCTAAAGGAAAAAGGTTTAAAAACGTCTCCCGCACACTACACGGCGGCAATCGCTATCGTCTCTCGTGAGGGGGAAAGCTGTGTTCACGGTTGGATGTATGGGGATGTCATCGCGCAGTTGCGAGGCGAGAACGGATTTGGATACGATCCGAGCTTTATTCCGAGCGGTTTTGAACACACCCTCGGAGAGTTGGATAACGATGTGAAAAAAGGGCTATCGCACCGCTCCAAAGCGTTGAAGCTAGCAAAGATTTTGATTGATCAGATTAAGTTTTTACGTTCTCACGCAGGAATCGATGCTATAAAATAAAAAAAGATGATCCCGACCACAATACGGTAAATCCCAAACGGGACGAATGTGTGGCGGCTCACAAACGCTACGAAGAGTTTGACCGTTGCGAGGGCAAAAACGAACGCCGTGACGAACGCTACCGAGAGCATGAAGTAATCATCCACCACCATCTCGTTGCGGTGTTTGAGCAGATCGTACGCCGTAGCGATAATCATCGTGGGGATAGCGAGGAGAAACGAAAACTCCGCAGCACTTTTACGGTTCAGCCCCATCAGCAATCCTCCGATAAGGGTGGCGCCGGAGCGGCTGGTGCCTGGGATCATCGAGAGACTTTGGAATATACCTATCGTAAAGGCTTGTTTAAAACTCAGCTCTCTGAGCTCTTTGCCCGTATTGATCGGCTTATCGTGTCGAAGATACTCAAACAGCAAGAACACCACTCCCCCCGCTATGAGCATAATACTCACCGTCTCGACACCGAAGAGGGCTTTAATCTGTTTGTAAAACAAAAATCCTAGTGCTCCGGCGGGGATAAAAGCGATAGCAATTTTAAGCCATAGCATTTTATCTTGGAGTAGACGTTGGGTATAGAGAAACAAAACGGCAAGGATGCTTCCGAGTTGTATTGAGACTTCAAACGCTTTATGGGTGGCGGTTTGTTCTAATCCTAACAAATGAGATGCAAGAATAAGGTGACCAGTGGAGGAAATGGGGAGGAATTCGCTAACCCCCTCAAGGGCTCCGAGGATAAGTGCATCGAATAAAGTCATGGTAAAACTCTTTTTTTAAGGATATTATACTTAAACCTCCCCTAACTTCCCTTTAGCTATAATGTCGCTATTTTGCACTCCTTATAAATGGATAATGATTATGTTACTTTTTACACCAGGTCCTACTCCAGTCCCAGAATCGGTTCGCATTGCGATGGCAGGGGAAACTCTTCATCACCGTACGCCGGAATTTGAAGCGATTTTTGAACGAACCCGCATACTGTTATTTGAACTCCTCGGTATGGATGAGGTGTTAATGTTGGCATCCTCTGGAACCGGTGCGATGGAAGGTGCGGTGATCAATCTCGCTCACTCCAAGCTCCTCTCGATCAACTCCGGAAAATTCGGAGAGCGTTTCGGGAAAATCGCCGTGGCTCACGGGATTGCCAATGTGGAGATCAAACACGAATGGGATACTCCCGCTACGGTAGAAGAGGTTCAAGCGGCGTTGAACACTAATCCAGATATCGATGCAATTGCGATCCAAATTTGTGAAAGTGCCGGCGGTTTGCGCCACAGTGTTGAAGCGATCGCATCAGTAGTCAAAGCGCATAATCCAGCCATTATGGTGATTGCGGACGGTATCACGGCGGTGGGCGTTGAGAAAATTGATGTCAGCAACATCGACTGTTTGATCTCAGGGAGTCAAAAAGCGTTGATGCTCCCTCCGGGACTTGCGATTATGGGTCTTTCCAATGCGGCAATTGAAAAAATTGGGAGTGGCAAAGGGTATTATTTTAACCTTGCGACCGAGATCAAAAATCAGCGTAAAAATACGACTGCATGGACAGCAGCGACGACATTGACTATCGGTTTGGAGTCGGTCCTCAACCGTATCAAAGCAGAAGGGGGACTTGATAAATTGTATGCGGATACGGCGCGTCGTGCACAAGCAACCCGTGAAGCGATGAAGGCGATCGGACTTTTACTCTATCCAACAAAACCAGCTGATTCGATGACAACTGTGAGGGATGCAGACGCAAAAAAAATTCGTTCAACCCTTAAAGAATTTGATGTGAATGTTGCGGGTGGACAAGATCACATTAAGGATTCGATTTTTCGTATCAACCACATGGGTCTGATCGCTCCGTACGAAGCGTGTTGGGTAGCAAATGCGGTGGAGTTAGCGCTTGATAAAATGGGTCGCCGTGTGTATGATGGAACCGCGAACAGCGTGTTTAACACCGTCTATTTCGGGCTCTAATATTATGGTTTTTGAACACGAAATCCCTGAGGGTTCCAAGCTCTATTTTGCCGGAGCCGCCAAAACTAAGCGTCTTATCGAAACGAAAGCGAGCACATTGCTCTATGATGCGGGATTTGAAGAGATTATTACACCGCTTTTTTCGTATCATCAACACATGAGTGTTTGCGATCAGCGTGAGTTGATTCGGGTCAATGACAGCGAAAATCATCCGATCAGTCTCCGCGCCGATTCAACGATTGATGTGGTTCGAATTATCAACAAACGTCTTGGTGGAAATACCGAGCATAAAAAATGGTTCTATATTCAGCCAGTATACCGTTATCCTGCCGATGAGCAGTATCAAATTGGGGTTGAGATTATTGATGAGCCGAATTTATCGGTTGCCCTCTCTCAAGCGACACGGATTTTGAAGGAATTGGAGATTGCACCGTTGCTGCAAATCTCAAATATCAATATTCCGCGACTCCTTACCGAGATGTTGGATTTAAATTTGGATGATTTTCGCCATGTGAACATCGAGAAATTTTTATCCTTCAAAATCGATTGGTTGACGCGGTTGGTTTACATGCAGCATACTGATGAGATTGATGCTGTTGTGGCTATTGTCCCAGAGGTGATCAAACCAGAGCTTTTGAAAATCAAAGAGCTTTGTGAGGGGTTGGAATATCCCAATGTGGTGATAGCCCCTTTGTATTACGCTAAGATGCTCTATTATGATGAGCTTTTTTTCCGTGTCATCGAGGCAAACGAAGTGTATGCCATGGGTGGACGTTATAAAAGCGATGAGACGGTGTCTGTCGGTTTTGCCATTTATACCGATGCGCTGATTGACGCATTACACCCATAAATATAAGGGGGAGGTCTGCCTCGAACGAGGCAAGCTTGTGTGCCACAGCAGCAAGCGTAGAGCATGGGATTTTATTTCATGCTTGTGTAGAATAACAATTACGTAAGGAATTTTAGAATGAAAGCTGATTTGATCGTAGGGATTCAATGGGGAGACGAAGGGAAAGGAAAGATCGTCGATTTGCTTGCGCAACAGTACGATTGTGTCGCCCGTTATCAGGGGGGGCACAATGCTGGACATACTATTGTTGTGGATGGTAAAACGTATGCTCTTCACCTGATCCCATCTGGGATTTTGAACCCGAAAGCGATCAATATCATCGGTAACGGCGTAGTTGTCTCTCCCGAAGCATTGATCAAAGAGATGAAGCAATTTGACAATCTCCTTGGACGTTTGTTCATTTCGGAATCGGCGCACATGATTTTGACGTTTCACACATTGATTGATCAGGCCAAAGAGAAACGTCGCGGTGAAAAAGCGATCGGTACAACTGGTCGCGGCATTGGACCTGCTTACAGCGAAAAAATTGCCCGCGCCGGATTTCGTCTCGGAGAATTGCGTGACGTTGAAACCCTTGCTAACCGTGTTGTGGAGTATTTCGAACAAAATAGTGCCATCTTTCAAGCATTGGAGATTAAACTGCCAAGCAAAGAAGAATTAACGGCAGAACTAACAACTTTTTCGGAAGCTTTGGTGCCGTTTTTGGCCAATACGACGCAGATGGCATGGAGATTGATGGATGAGGATAAAAAAATCCTCCTCGAAGGTGCTCAGGGGACGATGCTTGATATCGATCACGGAACCTATCCGTATGTCACCAGCTCATCGACTATTTCAGCAGGTGCGTGTACGGGTCTTGGTGTCAATCCAAAAGACATCGGCAAAGTAATTGGGATTGTCAAAGCGTATTGTACCCGTGTCGGGAATGGCCCTTTCCCGACGGAAGATCATGGAGAGATCGGCGAGCGCCTACGTAAAGCGGGGCATGAGTTTGGCACGACCACAGGACGTCCGCGCCGTTGTGGATGGTTTGACGCGGTAGCGTGCCGCTATGCGAGTCGTTTGAATGGATGTGATGAGCTCTCTATTATGAAACTTGATGTATTGGATGGCTTTGAGACAATTGACGTGTGTGTCGGTTATGAAGTGAACGGTGAAGTGATCGATTATATGCCGCATGATCTTGAGAATGTCAAACCGGTTTATAAAACATTCAAAGGGTGGGATAAAACCGAAGGTATACGCCGTTTTGAAGACCTCCCAGTTGCGGCACAAGACTATTTGCGTGCTCTTGAAGAGTTGACGCAAACTAAAATCGGCATGATCTCTACATCACCGGATCGAAACGACACTATCACATTGTCATAATCCCAAGGAGCACGTATGGGCAAGTCACGTTATGAGCCTTTAGTCAAATTCAAAAAAAAGGCTCTTGATAGCGCC
The DNA here is from genome assembly GCA_014764105.1 of Sulfuricurvum sp. GTDB lineage: Bacteria > Campylobacterota > Campylobacteria > Campylobacterales > Sulfurimonadaceae > Sulfuricurvum. Next base: position 9,249 of record JACXUF010000023.1, read on the forward strand.
GAACGTGCCCTAATTGCTGCAAACAATGCCCTCTCCGCCGCCTCTGATAAACTTAACCGAGCGTATGAAGAGCTTTCTCATATGAGACTGCCTCCCAAAGGTTCTATCGGAGAGTTTACCCAAGTAGCTGCCATGATTCGTATACAACATCAAAGCATCGAAGGTGCAAAGGATGAATTGAGAAGTGCGCAACAGCAACAATTCCTCATGAGAGAGGAGTTCAAAGCGGCAATGATTGATTATGAGAAGTTTAAATACCTCGAAATGCAAGAGATGAATCTCCATCTTAAAGAGATGAAAGATCAAGAAGCTAAAATGGTTGATGAAATTGGTACAATGACCTATAAAAGAGGGGCAATATGAAATTATTTGGGATTACTCTTGTTGTCTCTGCGACGGTTTTGATTGCTGCACCTGCAACTAAATCGTACGAGTGTACGAAAATTTTTGAAGATCGCAAAAATGAGTTATTGTTAGAGCTTGAGCGGATCGATGAACAGAAACAAGCTCTTGATTCACTGAAGAGGGCGACTGAAGATTTATTACGTAAAAAAGAGGCGATGCTCAAAGGCAAAGATGTCAAAGTAGATCAGAAATTAGCAGAAATAAAAGCCAAAGAGGAATCCGTTAAAAAAATGTTGGAAGAGAATAAAAAAGTTCTCGATGAGATCAAACAGCTCAAAAGTGACAAAGTCTCCCAAACATTTGCGAAAATGAAACCCGCTGCCGCTGCCAATATCCTCGCACAAATGCCTCCTGGTGATGGAGCAGCGATTTTAAGCACCCTAAATGCCAAAGAGGTCGGGCAGATATTAGGGAAGATGGATCCCAAAAAAGGGTCAGAGATCACCGCAAAACTCAAAGAGCTACCCGAACCGACGAAATAACGCTTCCTTCATCTAAGCGATTTGAGAGGTATTTTAAGCTAGAATGCAAAAAATTTCACTCAGGGCTGGCAATGAAGGTTTCACTGACACACGTACCCCATATTGCGACGCGAATTGCTGTCGATTTAAGCCGCAGCGGATTGGTAACCATGACCAAAGGGCTTGAAAGTGCGGCCAAAGAGGCTGAAAGAATTTTAGTCGCCAACATTAAAAAAGAGATCGCCTTAGAAGAGAGGGTCAAAGAGATTGTCAATGCCAATGAGGAGCAAATTGACTTTTATCTTGCGGATGAACGTCAACTCTTTTTTATGATCAAAAAGAGATTGGCTCCAGAGTTTGGTGTTGTTTTATCGTACGAAGATCGTTATTCTGATATCGCGCACCAAATTCTTGATGCCCTCTACGAAGAAGATTTGATTTATTATGATGTGAGTGAAAATCGTGTTAAAAATATCATATATGATGCGATGACCAAATCGATTGCCGATTCGAGTGAAATAGAATCGGCAGTATTTCAAAAAATCAAAAGCTACAAGCGCAACCTTATTCCAGGAACCGATGAGTATGAGATTGTGTATGAAAAACTTTATAAAGACGAACTAGTACGACGAGGGATGGCATAATGTTGCGTGACGCATGGATTTATCTCGAAAACGGCACCTACCTATGTGCCAAAAGCTTTGGTGCCGATACGACAGCGGTAGGTGAGATTGTTTTTAACACCTCGATGAGCGGTTATCAAGAGATTATTACCGACCCTTCCTATGCGGGTCAATTTGTCACTTTTACGATGCCAGAGATCGGGAACGTTGGTGTTAATGACGAAGATATGGAGAGCTCATCTGCACACTGCAAAGGGATCATTGTCCGCCAATACCAAAGCATCCCCTCAAACTTCCGATCGCAAGAAGCACTTCATACCTTTTTGGAGAAAAACGGCACCATGGGGATTTGTGAAATCGATACCCGATATTTAACCAAAATGCTCCGAACTGAGGGGGCGATGATGATGATCGCTTCGACACAAGTAAGTGACCAAGAAGAACTCAAAAAAATTCTTGAAAACACTCCGCGCATCGAAGAGGTAAACTACATCGAAGAGGTGAGCACCAAAACATCGTATAAACACCGTGATGGTGTATACGATCCGTTCCGCTTCCGCTATAACGAAGCCCCTGTGCCAAAAGCCCGTTTGGCGGTAATCGATTTCGGGGTAAAACGCAATATTCTCAATGAACTCACCGAAGTTGGGTTTGAAGTGGAAGTGTTACCCCATAGCTTTAATGGTGATGAGTTGATTGCACGTTATGAAGCGGGTGAAATCGACGGCGTATTTCTCTCAAACGGTCCAGGAGATCCGTTGGTATTGAAAAAAGAGCAAGCTGAGATCAAAAAACTGATCGCAAAAAAAGTTCCCCTTTGCGGTATCTGTTTGGGACATCAGCTCCTCTCAATCGCGCATGGGTACGATACTCACAAGCTCAAATTCGGTCATCATGGCGGTAACCATCCGGTTAAAAATATGAAAACGGGGATGGTAGAGATCACAGCTCAAAACCATAACTATAATGTTCCTGAATCGGTACGTGAGATTGCCGACGTTACCCATGTCAACCTTTTTGATAACACTATTGAGGGGCTCTGTTATAAAACAGGTCCCGTATTTTCGGTGCAACATCACCCTGAATCAAGTCCGGGACCAAAAGAGTCCCGTACAATTTTTACCGATTTCCTACAGCTTATTCAGCGCTGATTTTTAGGGTCACAAAGACCCCAAAAAGCTTAGAAACTATCTAACTGCCACTTTTTTTACCATTTCTTTTTTTAAGCTTAAAAATATCCTTTTGTTACAAAAGTGTTAAAAACATTTATAAATTTAAGATTCCTTAAATACTCGGCTTGATATGATTAGGGTGTTTATTAGCCTACTTTTGTTACAGAAGTGTTAAGGGCACCTCTAAAAGCTGTAATTTTTAGCTTTTAGGGGTGCCCTAGTAGGCTCTTATGCTTTGAATCTTTAAGGAGGTCATAAATGGAGAATCGTCCATTGGAGTATGATTACACGGTTGCGAAGATGTTTATGCTTACAACTGTGTTACTCGGTATCGTCGGGATGCTTGTCGGTGTTATTTTGGCATGGCAATTGGCATTTCCACAAGTGAATCTAATGTTGGGTGAGGGTTTGGCAGAATACACTAACTTCAGCCGATTACGTCCATTACACACCGATGCGGTAATTTTTGGATTTACTCTAAGTGGTATTTGGGCTACTTGGTACTATGTTGGTCAGCGTGTACTCAAAGTATCAATGGCAGAATCAAAATTTTTGATGTTTATAGGTAAGCTTCATTTTTGGTTGTATCTGTTGGTAGTTGTTGCCGTTGTTGGTTCGCTATTGATGGGAATCACTACATCAAAAGAGTATGCTGAATTTGAATGGCCTATCGATATCGCCGTTGTAGTGGTATGGGTATTGTTTGGGATGTCAATTTTTGGTTTGATCGGTATTCGCCGCGAAAAATCACTCTACATCTCTATTTGGTATTACATCGCTACTTTCTTGGGTATTGCTATGTTGTATCTTTT
>JACXUF010000163.1 GCA_014764105.1 Sulfuricurvum sp.
CTCCCAACACTCCACACGGGAGATAACATAGAAATTCAGAGCATTTCTACTGAGCAACATTTCACTGAACCCCCATCCCGTTACTCCGAAGCGAGTCTGATCAAAAAACTCGAATCTGAGGGGATCGGTCGTCCATCGACCTATGCGCCGACGATTAGTACATTACAAGTGCGCAATTACATCAAGATCGAAAAACGTGCCATTATCCCAACTGAAATAGCCTTTACTGTTACCGAGATGCTTGAGAACCATTTCAACGAAATCGTTGATGCCAGCTTTACCGCCAATATGGAAGAGGCGCTCGATGAGATTAGTGAGAGCGGTAAATCGTGGCATAAAATCCTCCTTGATTTTTACTACCCTTTCATCGAAAAAATTGAGGCGGGTAAAAGTGCGATTGCCAGCCTCAAAATGGCAAAACCGCTCGGACGCAACTGTCCGAAGTGTGGCAGCGAATTGCTACTCCGTTCCGGACGTTTTGGAGAATTTATCGCTTGCAGCGGTTATCCGAAATGCAAATACACTGAGCAAACCGAAGATAACCAAACAAAGAATCCTATCGCTTCCGATGAAGTAAGCGAAGAGGTGTGTGAAAAATGTGGCAGTGCCATGGTGGTCAAAAACGGTCGCAACGGAAAATTCTTGGCGTGCAGCGGTTATCCGAAATGTAAAAATACCAAAACCATCAACCAAGAGACCAAATTCTCCGAAGTGCCGTGTCCTGAATGTGGCGGTAAACTACTATGGCGCCAATCACGTCGAGGGGCATTTTGGGGATGCGAACACTATCCAAAATGCAAATTTATCTCCAAGTTCGAACCAAGTGATAAAAAATGTGAAGTAGCTGGATGTGGCGGTGCTTTGGCTCCGAGAACCTACCGCAACAAAGAGGTGTATGAGTGTGTCAAATGCAAAGACCGCACACCGCGAGTAGAGGACGATGCGTGAAAATTGGATTACTCTCCGATACCCACAAGAAAGAGGGACGATCCCAAAAGGTGATTGATCATCTCAAAAGACAGGGTGCTGATTTTTTGATCCACGCAGGGGATATTGTAAAACCAGAAATCCTCGAACAACTCAAAAATTCTGGTTTGCGCTATGTAGCTGTTTATGGAAACAATGATGCCCAGTTGGTTCAATACCATAGCCGTTATAATCTTGTTCAAGAACCCCACTATTTTAAACTCGGCGGTATCAATTTCAAGCTGATGCATCTGCCGTTTTATATGAACAGTGATGCGGAAGTGGTTATTTTCGGACATACCCATATCTTCGAGTGCGATTTCAAAAATCACACCCTTTTTCTCAATCCGGGAGAAACCTGTGCACGAAATGAACCGTTCTCTAGTTGTGCAATGCTCGAAATTACCGATACTTCTTTGATTGTCACCCATTACTCTCGTGCCATAGGGAGCAATAGCTTTGATGAGCGTCACTACACTTTTGAAAGATCCTAGCTATGCCCCAAAAAATATTTCTTTGTTCTATTTGTAACATCAACAGCGGAACCTGCAACGAAGATTGCAAATTTTGCTCTCAAAGCGTTAAATACAAAGCCGATATTGAACGCTATAAACAAAAACCGATGGAGCAAATTTTAGAGGAAGCCCGCCGTCTCGAAGCCCTCGGAGCACTCGGATTTTGCCTTGTAACAGCTCAAAAGGGGTTGGATGACAAAACTCTCGAGTTTGTTTGCAATGTTGCTTCAACCCTCAAGCGTGAAGTGCCGCGACTTCGCCTCATCGCCTGTAACGGAACCGCAACCATAGAACAACTTCAAGAGCTTAAACACTCTGGAGTTGTCGCCTATAATCATAACCTCGAAACGAGTCGTGAGTTTTATCCTCAAGTGTGCACCACCCATCCGTGGGAGGAGCGGTATGAGACATGTGAAAATGTCAATCGCGTCGGTCTAAAGCTGATCAGCGGAGGAATTTTTGGAATGGGAGAGGCGCATGAAGATCGCCTCAGCATGCTTCACTCTTTGAATGAATTAAACCCTATTTCGGTGCCGCTAAACTTTTATCATCACAATCTGGCATTGCCATTGAAACCAAATTCTTTAACGATCGATGAGTCATTAAAGCTTATTACCCTTGCTCGTCAAATTGTTACAAAAGCGGATCGTATTATGATTGCCGGAGGGCGTGAAATCACATTCAAAGAACGCCAGCATGAGATTTTTGAAGCGGGGGCAAACAGTATCGTAATTGGAAACTATCTCACCACTACTGGGCGCGATGCACATGCCGATCTGATGATGCTTCAAGAACTCGGATTTGAAAT